>CALRYE020000018.1:0-64465 GCA_943372275.1 Janthinobacterium lividum | reverse complement strand
GTCCTGGCGGCCAGCCCATTCCTGGCCAAGCTGACCGCGCTGATGGACCAAGGTCCGCTGGCCGGACGCGCCGACCTGGAAGCGCTGCGCAAGGTCAATCCCGAGATGCAATCGGTTCGGGAGTGGCTGGCCCACACTGGCCGGGATGCCTTTTTGCGGGCGCTGGGGACCGCGGGGACATGGGCGTACGATCGTCACTGAGCGCAGGCTGCACGGGGCGCCGGCTTTCACCTCAGCCAGACCGGCGCCGGGCAGCGACGTCAACGGCCTGCGCGCGCATCCACCTCGATCACGTATGCTGACAGCTGCACCATTTTTCCTGCGTCGAAGCGCCAGACATCGCAATAGTCATGCATGACTGCCCTTCCCGATGCGTCGAGCGTGTCGATGGTGCCAATCGCAACCACATGATCGTCCTCGGCGACCATGCGCGCAACCGTGAATTGCGGTGGCCGGACGTAGTTCGCCGTCATCCACGCTCGTACGGCTTCTTTTCCTCGCAGGGTATCGGCGCCCACCGTGGACCACTCGATATGGTCGGCACAAAACGCCAGGAATCCTTCGTTATCGCCAGCGAGCACCGCTGCGTTCGCCTGTTGCAAGATGTGCTTGTTCGAATCAGACATGCTCATGCTCCTTGTGGTTGTTGGTAAAGACGGGCCGGGTAACGCTCTGACCAGCGAGTTGAACAGCGTCGCTACCGGCTGGAATACGATCGGGTGACGAACGGTCCGTCACGGCCCACCACACCGCCGCTGCGACGTCGTCCGCCGTCGTGCAGTCGGCAGGCGGCGGCGCGGAGAATACCTGTTTGGCCCAGCCCGCGTAGGCCTCGGGAATCCCATGTTGCGAACGGGCGCGCGCCGCCGCGCCAAATGACGTTTCCGGCGCGCGCCCGGGGAGGACGAGGCGCACGCGCACGCCAAAGGGCGCAGCTTCCAGCGCCAGGCTGTCGCTGAACGCCTCCACCGCCGCCTTGCTCGCCGTGTAAGCGGAAAGCAAGGGCAAGGGTTTCAATGTGACGGCGGACGAGACGTTCACAATGACGCCGGACGCCTGGCGCCGGAAGCCTGGCATCATCGCTTGCGCCATTGCCATCGTGCCGAATGTGTTCAAGTCGAACAGCTGGCGCGTGGCATCCATCGACACCCCTTCCAGCACGCCCATCAGACCGGCGCCCGCGTTATTGACCAGTGCATCGACCGGTCCGGCACTGTCCACGGCGCGGGCAATGCTGGCGGCGTCGGTCACGTCCAGCGTGACGATGCGCAGGCGTTCCGAGGCAGGCAGCACATCGGTGCGCGGCGTGCGCATGGTAGCGATCACGGTCCAGTCACGGTCGAGAAAATAGCGGGCGGTGGCCAGGCCAAAACCCGATGAGCAGCCGGTAATCAGAATTGTGTTCATGAGATGTTCCAAGGTTAAGGCCTGTTTGATCCAGGCGTACTTGCTGGATTCCCCGCCATGGCGGCTGCCGGCAGCCCGGCGATGTGGGCCATCGCTACCCGCCAGTGTGAGAAAATGATCGTCGGAAGTGCAGCGTCATCAACGCCGCTCCACAATCGGAACGTTGATCCACTTATGATATGGATCATTGATCCGCCTGTCAAGAATAGCGAAACAGTGACTCAGAATATTTCCCCACGCACCAGTGATGACGCCGCGCATGCAGCCGCGAGCGATGCCCCAGCGCCAGCGCCGCGCCTGCGCGCCGACGCACGTAAAAATGAAGAGGCGATCCTGGAGGCGGCCAAGCTGGTATTCAGCAGTTCTGGGGTCGATGCCCCCATCCGCGAAATCGCCGGCAAAGCGGGCGTCGGCCTGGGTACCTTGTACCGGCGCTTCCCGACCCGCGCGGACCTGGTGGCGGCGGTGTTCCGCCGCGAAGTCGACGTGTGCGCCGATGCGGCGCCCACGCTCAGCGCGCACAGCTGCCCACTTGATGCGCTCTCGACCTGGCTGATGCAGTACACGGGGTTCCTCGCGACCAAGCAGGGGCTGGCGGCGGCGCTGCGTTCCGGCGATGCGACGTTCGCCACCCTGCCCGAGTACTTCCGTGCCCGGTTCGAACCGGCGCTGGCCAGTCTCCTGGCTGCCGCGGCCGACGCGGGAGTAGTTCGCCGCGACATTGCGCCGTTTGACCTGTTGCGGGCTATCGGCAACCTGTCCGTATCGTCCGACAACGATGGTATCGAGCACACCGAACGAATGATCAGGTTGCTGATCGATGGATTGCGCTATGGCGCGCACAAGCAACCGTAGCAGCGTCGGCGTGGCTACTGCACCGCTGCGGCCATCCAGCCCGCTTTCCACCCCTGAAACTGCTCGATCGGTATCGGCTTGCTGATGAGGTAACCCTGGGCCAGGTCACAGCCCTGCTCCCGCAGACAATTCCATATCTCCGCGCTCTCCACGCCCTCGGCAACCACGTGCCGGCCGAGGATGTGGCCCAGCTCGATGGTCGACCGAACGATGGCGGCCGAATCGGGATTGTCCAGCATCGGCATGACAAACGACTGGTCGATCTTGATGACGTCGAAGGGAAAGCGCTGCAGGTAACTCAGACTGGCGTAGCCGGTTCCGAAATCGTCGAGCAGCAGCTTCACGCCGGTCGCTTTCAGGCGGGTGAGCACATCGAGGGCGGCGGCCGGGTCCTCCACCAGCACGCTTTCGGTCAGTTCGAATTCGACCGATTCCGGACAGATTTTCCACTGTTCCATCCACTTGCCAATGTCGCCGACTATCGATGAGCTCAGCAGATCATGGGCGGACAGGTTGATGGCCAGCGTCTCGCCGATGCCGTCATGTTGCCAACCCCGCAGCCACGAAAAACACCGCTCCAGCATCCACTTGGTCAGATCGACGATGATGCCGCTCTGCTCGGCGAGCTTGATGAAGTGCGCCGGAGGCACCATGCCGAGCGTGGGATGCTGCCAGCGTATCAGCGCTTCCGCGCCAACGATCCGTCCCGTCTGCATATCGATCTTGGGTTGACAGAACACCCGCAGTTCATCGCGCTGGACCGCCAGGCGAAGGTCGCCCATCAGCGCCAGGCGCGACATCTGCTCGGCGTTCTTGCTGCCGGCAAAACTGGAAATCCCGTCACCCAGGGAATCGCCATGGAACAAGGCGGCGTTGGCGCGCCGGAACAGGATGCCCGCATCGTTCGCGTCGGGGCACAGGGCGACCACGCCGGCGTGAACATGCGCATCGACCGCCATCCCGGCCACTTCGATCGGCGCGTTCAGCCCTTGAATCAGCCGGCGAGCGACCGTGACAGCATCATCCTGCCAATTCGGCGGGATGATAATACTGAAGATCGCCTCACCGACCCTGGCCAGCTCCAGATTTCCCGGCAGGCTGGCCTGAAGCCGCCTGGCCGTTTCGACGATCAACTGGTCCGCCACCTGCTGGCCGAATGCGTTACATACTTCAGTGAATTGGCCGACGTTGATCTGCACAAGGGACAAGGCACGCGCACCAAATTCGGGGTGTTCGAGATAGGCGTTCAGCAGGTCCATCTGCCGGGTACGATTGGCCAGCCCTGTCATGCTGTCGAAATAGGCCAGGCGGTAGATGGTCTCCTGGGCCTGGCGATGTTGTTCGCGCAGCCGCAAACCGGCCATCCCGAACGCCATGTCATCGGCCATGCCGCCGAGCAGGCACAGTTCGGCCGTGTCGAAGGCATCGGTCTCCGGGGCGGCCATGAACAACGCGCCGAACAGCTGGGTATCGTGGATCAGCGGAAAAGCGGTCAGCGATGCGTATCCATCGGACGCGGCATGCTGTCGAAGGATGGCGAACTGCGGATCATCGTAACGCGGGTTGTTGGCAATATCGTGGACGACGCACGGCGTACGGGTACGTATCGCTTCGCCTACCGCGGTCTGGCCTGCAGGCGTATCGGCATAAGTGAATCCCCGGTGCTGGACCCACTCCATGTCCAGCTGCTCTGCCTTGCCGTCGATGAGGCCGACCCAGGCCACCCATCGCAGGGTTCTGGCGCTATCGTTCTGGGCAAGTACCACGCCGGCACGCCGATACCCTCCGCTGTCGACGATCGCCGTGCACATGTCTTTGAGTAAGGACGCCTCGTCCTGGGCCCGCAGCAGCGTGCGCACCACTGCGCTGAGGGTACGCAATGCGCGTGTCGTGCATTCGAGCGACTCGCAGTCTGACGCTTCCGGCTCTTCGACGCCAGGATGATCCGCGCCCAACAACGTTTCCATATTGCCCCCGATGGTATCGATGACCGCCACAAACGCTGGCATACAGCAAAGCTGATTGGCGAAGGCGTATGTCTCCGCTTTTGGCGGGAGGCATCTGTCGTGCCATTCAATAAGATGCATTGCTTGTTACCCACTTGGGAGTGTAATGCAAAAAATGCGGCAAGGATGATAGGGAGGGACTGCATTTGCGAAATTCTTCCACGCGTCGCGGCGCCGCTAGTCAGGCGATCAATGCACGGCGAAGGCACGGTCTATCGACCGGTGCGCGGCGCCGTCATGACCGGCAACTACAGCTATCGGCATCGGCTAAAAAAAATCCGCTGCCATGACGGTCGCGGACAACACGCAAGCTTACGTGGAGGAAGACCGGTCGTTTAACCAGGAAGCTGCCGGGCCCGTCATCGGGCATTGCCCGCACCAGGGCTTGCGCCGCAGTTCAGCATGGATGCCAGGCCCAGCAAGGCCACGGCAGACAGTAAAGCAGGTCTACATTGCAATAACATTGTGTGCTGGCCCGAATCTGCCGCGTGGTGACGTTGTCATCGCGGCGAACCTGGATCTGCGGGCGGCCCTGCTCCCCGACCAGCCCGCTGCCGGATACCTGCGTCTGCCGTACAATTTCGGGTTGGACAGGCAGACGACGTCGGCCTGCGCCATATTCCCACAATGCCGAGGCGGTACGCTGCAGCTTGTACCTGCCCGCCACGTTGGCGACATTGGCGATGGAGGATGCTGACATGAGAGTTTTGCTGGTCGAAGATGAAATCGAATTTGCCGACACGGTGCGCGCCGCGCTCGAGCGCGAGAAGTACGTGGTCGACCACGTCGACCGCCTGGCATGGGCGACCGAGGCGTGCCGCTGGAATGTGTATGACCTGCTGCTGCTCGACCGCACCCTGCCCGATGGCGACGGCTTGGCGCTGCTGCCGTCCCTGCGCGCTGCGCAACCTGGCATCGCGGTCATCGTACTGACCGCCCGCGGCGAGCTGGCCGACCGCGTCAACGGGCTCGACGAGGGCGCGGACGATTATCTGGTCAAGCCCTTCGCGCTCGATGAGCTGTTCGCGCGCATCCGCGCCGTGCGGCGCCGTCCGGCGGCGCTTGGCCCGGACGAGATCCATGTGGGCGCGCTGGTGTTCGACGTTGCCAATGACGAAGCCAGGGTGGGCGGGGTGCGCCTGACGCTGGCCCGGCGCGAGCTGCGCGTGCTGTCCACGCTGATCAAACGCCGTGGACGCACGGTGCTGCGCGAATCGCTTGCACAGGGCGTGTACGGGTTCGACGACGCGATCCAGTCGAATACGCTCGACTCGCATATCTCGCGCCTGCGCGGCAAGCTGGCCGCAGCCAACGCGGGCATCGAGATTCACGCCATCAAAGGGGTCGGCTACCTGTTGCAGGTACGCCAGTGAAGCGCAAGCCGCCATCGCTGAAATGGCCCTTGATCATCCAGCCGCTGCTGCTTCAGTTCGCCATCGTGTTCGTCAGCGTGCTCATCACGATCGCGCTGGCCACCCGCGCCGGCAGCGGCGGGCCGTACACCGACGAGACGATCACCCCGGTCATTGCCGACGCCATCGTGCGTGACGCCGGCGGCGGCCTGGTGGTGCGCACGACGCCCCAACTGGCGGCCCTGCGCGCCGCGACGCCGGGCTTGTGGTTCATGGCCGAGGACGATAGCGGTCGGCGCGTCAGCTACGGCCCGGTGCCGCCGCAGTACGCCCAGGTTGCCGGCCTGTTGCACAAGCTGGCGTATGGCCACGTGCGCGATCGCCTGCCCCCTTACGCCTTGACCGCCGTCATCCGCCGCGAGGACGCCCGCGCCGGCCCGTTGACGATCATGGGGCATGGCAGGCTGAACGAGGTGACCTTCACCGTGCTGGTGGCGTCCAGCCTGGGCGCCCTGCCGATTCTCGCGCTGATGGCGCTGGTAGCGCTGTTCGCGATCCCCTGGATCGTCAAGCGCTCCCTGGCAGGCGTGGCACGCATCGCCGACGATGCCAAGCGCATCGATGCCGGCCGCCGCGGCGTTCGGCTCAGCGAGGAACAGGTGCCGCGCGAGATTGCGCCGCTGGTGCGGGCGGTGAACGACGCGCTCGGCCGCCTCGACGAAGGGTATGAGCGGCAGCGCCGCTTCATCGCGTCGGCCGCGCACGAACTGCGCACCCCCATCGCCATCCTGCGCGTGAAGGTCGATGCGGCGCAGGAAGCCTCGACGCGCAGGCTGGGCAGCGACATCGAGCGTCTCGCCAATCTGGCCGAGCAGATGCTCGATCTCCAGCGTCTCGATTCGACGTGGCAGGACAACGAGTCGCAGGGAATGCAGTGGAAGGACAGGCACTTCGACCTTGCCTCGCTGCTGCGCCGCGTGGCCGGGGACCTGGCGCCGCTGCTGATCGCCGCCAACCGGTCGATCGAGGTCATGGTCGACGCTGCGCAGCCAGTGCGCGGCGACGCCAGCGCCATCGAACGGGTGGCGACCAATCTGGTACAGAACGCGATCGACCATGGCGGGCGCCATGTGACGATCCGCGTGCAGGGCGCCGCGTTCGAGGTGGAGGACGATGGTCCGGGCATTCCGCCGGATGAGCGCGAGCGCGTCTTCGAACCCTTTCACCGGCTGCGGCCGCGGTCGACTGGCAGCGGTCTGGGTCTGCACCTGGTGCAGCAGGTGGTAGAGCGTCACGGCGGCCGCGTGTCGATCCTGGGCGCGCCCGGCGGCGGCACGATCGCACGGGTTGAATTCCCACCGATACAGCCATTGGCGCCGGACACTCCATGATCGCGCAATGCTCACCTGTTCTACTGTCTTCCGAGGCGACGTGGTCGCCCGCGACCGCACGGTCGTGAACCGGAAACTTTTTACAGGAAAACAAACAATGATCCGACCTACCATCAGCGCACTGCGCCGGCCCGCCCTGGCGCTGGGCATCGCCATCGTGCTGGGCGCTTGCGCCGCGCCGGAGCAGCGCCGTCAGGCCAACCTCTACGAAGACGGCTCGACCTGCGCCGAGTTTGGCGCGCGCCCGGGCTCGACAGCGTACACCGAGTGCATGCTGACGCAACAAAGCCGCCGCGACAACAAGCAACGCGATTCGCTGGAGCGCACTGCCCTGACCAGCCAGATTGCCAAGGACAGCCAGGAAATGAGCCGCAAGGTCCAGTGCGATCGCGACGCGAAAAAAGACCGCGAGGCGGGTCGGCATCCGCGCCGCTGCGATTAAATCCGCCGCGGCGGCGGCGGCGCCGGCAAGGGAATAAACTCGGTCTCGCCCGGCACCTTGTCGAAGCGCTGCTGTTCCCAGTCGTCCGCCGCCCTGGCCAAGCGCTCCCGGCTGGACGACACAAAATTCCAGTACAGGTAGCGGGGGCCGTCCAGCGGCTCGCCGCCGATCACCACGAACTGCGCCCCGCCCGCGCTGCCGACGCGCGCACCCGTGCCGGATTCCAGATAGGCCATGGTATTGGCGGGCACGGGCTTGCCATCGATGGCGATCACGCCGGACACCGCGTACAGCGCGGCTTCCTCTGGCAGGTCGGCCAGCTCCAGTTCGCCACCCGCGTCCAGCCGGATGTCGAGATACAGCATCCGGCTGAAGGTCGCCACCGGCGACGTCAGGCCGAACGCGGAGCCGATCAATACCCGCGCATGGCCACCGTCAAAGTCGACGGACGGAATTGCGGCCGCTGGCGTATGGGCGAAGCTCGGCGCCACCTCTTCATGCGCTTTCGGCAGCGCGGCCCACAGCTGCAGCCCGTGGCTGCGGCGCGCCTTGCCGGCCAGGTCGGCCGGCGCGCGCTCGGAGTGGACGATACCCCTGCCGGACGTCATCCAGTTGACCGCGCCGGGCTCGATACGCTGCACCGAGCCGACGCTGTCGCGATGCTCCATCGCGCCTTCATACAAATACGTCACCGTGGCCAGACCGATGTGCGGATGGGGACGCACGTCATGCCGGGCCTCGGCCGGCTGGTCGATGGGACCGAAGTGGTCGAAGAAGATGAACGGACCGACGGCCTGCCTGGCCGCCGCAGGCAGCACGCGGCGCACCTTGAGGCCGCCGCCGAGGTCCTTTTCGTGGGACTTGAAGAAATGAGAGATCGTCATGGCATCACGCGAGTGGGTTGATTACTTGGCCTCATAGTATCCGCCGAAATACTTGATCGGCGACCACGATGGAAGCACGGCGGGCAGCTGCGGCGACAGGGCGCGGTACTCCTGCGCGCCGAACACCACTCTGCCGTCCATGACGGTGAGGACGGATGCCACCGACTTGATCTGGCTTTCCGGAACGGTAAAGTAGTCATGGTTCAGCAAGGCGAAGTCCGCCAGGTGGCCCGGGGCGATCATGCCCATCTCGGACTCGGCGTTCATGAACCACGCCGCCTTGTGCGTGAAAAGCCCGAGTGCTTCGGCGCGCGTGAGGCGATTGTTCGTTGCCAGCACGTCGGAACCGGACACCGACTTTCCACTCACCATCCAGCTGATGCCTACCCACGGGTTGAAAGTCGCGGCGCGGAACGCGTCGGTGGTCATCGCCACGTGGACGCCACTGTCGACAATCTGGCGCAGCCGCGGCGTCATCAGCGCCTTGTCGCGCCCATGGGTCTTGATGAAGCCATCGCCATGCAAGGCCATCTTGGGGTCGAGCGCAAGGCCGCCGCCCAGCGCCTTGACCCTGGCGATGTTGGCCTGACTGATGGTTTCGGCGTGCTCGATGCTCCATCGCAGACCGTGCAACGGCGTCTTCCTGTTCATTTCTTCCAACGCGTCGAGGAAGGGCGTGATGTTTTCGTCGTAACTGATATGCATGCGGAACGGAATGCGCCGCTGGACCAGCTTGACCACGTCCTGGCTCACCAGTTGCCGCATCTTCTCGGGCGGGATGATGAGCGCGGGCTGGTCGAAGTTCTCATGATCGTGCACATCCAGATGCAGCACTTCGCCGGCGCCGCGGTAGACATGGCCGTGGGCCAGCGCCGGGTGCAGGTTTTCCCCCGGACTGATCGGCGCCGTCCTGGTGATGTTATTGATCTGCGCGTCGACCATGTTCATCGGCGTGCCGTCGCCGAACTGCATGTCGACAAAGGGCAACCGCACATTGAGCCGGTTCTCGCGGGCCAGCACGGCCACATTGGCCTGAAGCAGTGGGTAGCCCCGGTTCCCGGCATCGATGGCGGAGGTGACGCCGAACGAGTTGAGGGCATGCACCGAGTGGATCAGCGAGCTGACTTCCTCTGCGGGCGAGAGCTGCGGCACCATGGTTTCCATGGCAACGAAGGTGAAGGTGTAGCCGTGGACGACACCGGTATAGTTGCCTTTGCCATCTTTCTCGAACTCCGTACCAGGCAGCATCGGAAACTTGCTCGTGCCAACACCCAGTGCGCTCATCGCGGCCTGGTTCAGAAACGCGCGGTTGTAGGCGTACTGGACGATCAGAGGGCGGTTGGGAACGGCTTTGCGCAACTCGTCCATGGTGGGGAAGCGCTTTTCCGCGAACTGGTAGGGCGACCAGCCGCCAATCGCCTTGACCCAATGACCTTCGGGTGTGCGCCTGGCCTGCTCGCTGAGCATGTCCAGCGCGCGCCGCAGCGTCGGCACGCCGTCCCACCGGACATTGTAGTTGTAGGCGCTTTCGTTGAGCACATGGGTGTGGGCGTCGATAATTCCAGGAATTAACCTGCGGCTGCGCGAATCGATGACGCGCGTGCCGGCGCCTTTCAGGGCCAGGATCTCGGCGTCGCTGCCGACCGAATAGATGCGCCCGTTGCGGACAGCCACGGCCGACGCTTCAGGCTGTGCGGGGTTGCCCGTGAAAATTTTGGCGTTGTGAACGATCAGGTCCGCGCCACGCGCATCCTGCTTGACCTGGCCGTGCGCGACGGCCATGCCGCAGGCCGCCACCAACGTGATGAGTAGTTTCGGTATCATTGCTGTCTCCTGTTACATGAAATTAAAAGTTGCGCCTGTACCCGCCTGAGCGAGCCAGCGCCGCCACGCGTCTGGCTCAGCCTTGAAACACCGGCACGCTGCCGCCGGGTTCGCGGCGGTCGCCCGCTGCGACCAGCAACGTGCGCAGGCGGTCGATGTTTGCTTCGCCTGCGGCGAGCGATGCGGCCGAGGTGTGCACCGAGTAGCGTCCAAGATGGAGCGCGTGTGCGTGCGGCACCGCGCTGCCAGCTGAAAGCCGCGGACCCTGGCCGACTTACCGGCTGACATTTCCTTGCCGTGCCAAACGCCGTTGCCGGCGCGCATACACTCGAAGGCGCCGAACGCGATCGTGCCCGAGCCGTCCCTGGCGTCGTCAAAATGCAAGTCGCCTTCGGCGAGGACGGTAATTGTCGCGATGCCCGAGTGGGGGTGGATCGGCATCTGGGCGCGTGGATCATGCAGATCCATGTTAAACAGATCGAGAAAGACGAAGGGCTTGAGGGTTTGTCCCAGATCGCTAGGGCTCATCAGGCGGCTGATGGGTCCATGGGTGACGCCACGGGTCCGGTGGATAACGCGGCGCGCGGCAGTCGCAACTGCCATGTCAGCTGGAATGAGTTGGTGCATACCTTACTCCCTGATGCAATGGGTTTTTAATCGAGCGATGCGCTCAGAACATCGTTCCGTCCATGGCGGCGATGAAGGCACACGGATTCCAATACTCGCGGTAATTGACGATCAGTCCGTTCTTGAAGGTGACGAAGGTGGCGTAGCTCATCTCATACGGATTGCCATTGGCGATCACCTGGCCGGACACGCTCCATTCGACGATCGCAAGATTGGTATCGTCGGTGCCGTAGATAGTCATCGCGTTGGTTTTCTTCACGTCGATCACGCTGGGATAATGTTTCAAGTAGTCATAAATCGCCGTGCGCCCCACCATCCGCCTGGAGGCTTCGTCCGGGGCAAACGGAAACTCGACGACGACGTTCTCGTCGCACAGTAGCGCCCAGCCCGCGATGTCCTTGGCGAGGAAGGTGTCCAGGCTGCGCCGCAGCAATTGCACCGCGCTCAGGTCTGCGCCATCATCCTGTGCGTGAGCAGGTGCGCCGCCCCCCGCAACGGGGGGCGGCGCCTGGGTCTCGAGATGTCCGGTTTGCATATCATGCTCCCTATTCAGTGAGTTGAACTACCTCGTCGCGGCCAACCGATGTCTGCGCGATCGAGGTCCTGTGATGTAGGGAAGTTTAGTGAGCTGGAGGGATTGCGCGTTGCCTGCCTTGCGCAGACGATGCCGATCTTGCGGTTCAATGCGATTGGAACCGGACACGCATGCCTGACACGACCGCAGCATCGGTCAGCTTGCAGCAAGCGCGGGTGGTTCAGCTACGCGCGTTAAGCGCCAGACAGCACCAGACGCCGATAGTCGGTCGGGCTTCTATGGTGGTACTTGAGGAAAATGCGCGCCAGCACCTGGCCGGACGAATAGCCAACCTCCTGAGCAATCTCGGTAATCGACAAATTGCTCAATCGCAGGAGCGCGCTGGCCTTTTCCA
This sequence comes from Janthinobacterium lividum, assembly GCA_943372275.1. Classification (GTDB taxonomy): domain Bacteria; phylum Pseudomonadota; class Gammaproteobacteria; order Burkholderiales; family Burkholderiaceae_D; genus Telluria_A; species Telluria_A lividum_A. The sequence goes on along the minus strand of CALRYE020000018.1, from coordinate 52,748 downwards.
TCCTCAATTGCGTCAGGTACACCCTCGGTGGTACGCCCACGCTTTTTTTGAACATGCGCGCAAAATGAAACACCGACAGGCCGGCCTCGGCGGCCAACTCATCGAGACAGATATCTTCCGCCATCCGCGCCCGCATGGCGTCGATGCAGCGCCGCTGCACCGAAGGCGACAACCCACCATTGACCGGCGCGAGCGGCGTACCGCGGACCCGGCAGAGTTCGGCGAGGATTTCACAGCCGGCAGCGCGCGTCAACAGCCGCGACGGCACGCCCTCCTCCTCGCACAGCGACCACAGATTCTGGAGCGCCGAGCGGATGACCGGCGAATGAAAGAAACCGCGGGTGGGTCGCAGGCAGGCAACCGAAAATCGCCCTTCCGACGCTTCATCGAGCACGTTTTGCCACTGCTCAAGAGAGAAGGACAAGCTACGCATTTGATGGTTGCTATCGACCGTGACGGTGTGGGCGAAACTGGAGGCGGGCAAGTACAGCGCACCGGGCTCGCTGATGACATCAAAATGCCCGCTCCCGGCATTACCCCTGGTTCGGCTACCACCGCGCATGTCCTGGTACAGCACAAGTTCTGGCAACGCAGGGAAAGAAAATTCGCCGCCGGGGCGCGCCAAATCGACCATATTGAGGATCCCGCCGGGGGACTTCCTCGCGCGCACAAAGGATGCGTGCTCGCCATCGGTGTAGAACTGAGTGAAACTGCTGTCGTCAGGCATGTTCCGTCTCCTTTTTGCCGTACCAATGTGTGCGAAGCCGACCGTATTGCAAGACCATTGTTCAACGACCAAGAAATATTATATTGCGTAAATTGCGATTTGTCTGGCAGCCTTTGATCTGTTAACGGGTCAAGCGCCGCGCCTTGTCCCACGTCTGCAGCCCCAAGAACCGAAGCCCCACCGGCCCCGTTCCCCCGCAGCCCTGCCACCCCATCGATGCGCAAGATCGGTATCGAGAGCGCAAGGCAGGCAACGCGCAAGCGCCTTGACCTCATTAGTATTTCCACATCGCGCCGCTTGCATCGGCAGACGCTCGCGAGATCGGCCGTTTCGGCCCGCGCCCGCCTGCAACCCAGCACACCAGGAAAGCCCATCATGAACGACATCACCACCGCTGCAGGCATGTCCGGTTTGTTGAGCGAGTACGGCACGCTGCTCGTGTTCGTGAACGTGCTGCTTGTCCAGTTAGGCTTGCCCATTCCCGCAGTGCCCGGCCTGATCATCGCCGGCGGCCTGATCGCGGCAGGCAAACTTGACCCGGTGTTGGTCATGGCAGCAGCGGTCGCGGCCAGCACCCTGGCGGACTATAGCTGGTACCTGACGGGCCGGCGTCTGGGCTATCCCGTCCTCGTCATGCTCTGCCGCCTTTGCCTGTCGCCCGATCTGTGCGTGCGGCAAGCCGAGACGCACTATCGGCGGTGTGGCGTCAGCCTGCTGCTGTTTGCAAAGTTCATGCCCGGGGCGGCAATGTTCGCCCCGCCGCTGGCAGGTGTCCTGCGCATGCCGCGCCACCTGTTTCTGCTGTACGCAGGCATGGGCGGTTCGCTGTGGGCCGGCAGTTATCTCGCGCTGGGCTACGCACTGGACGTGCAGGCGCACCTCGTCATGACCGCGCTGGAACGCTATGGCGCTTACCCGGCGCTGGTCGCGGCGGCCGCGCTGGCGACCTGCGTGCTGGTTCGCCTGGTCCAGCGCAGGCGGTCAGTCACCATGTTCGAGGCGCGAATGGAGGCAGCGCAAGTGCAGCAATTGCTGTCGGCACCGCACGGCGCCGTGCTGATCGATGTCCGCTCTGCCTTGGTGAGGGAACTCGATGGCAGACAGCTGCCTGGTGCACTGGTCATCGGTGTCAACGAGGTGGACGAGAGCGTCCGCGCGATTCCCAAGCAGTCGCACCTGGTCATTTTCTGTGCCTGTCCGAATGAAGCGTCGTCCGCCCATGTGGCAATGCGCCTCAGGCGGCGCGGCTACCAGCACGTGTGTCCCTTAAAAGACGGCATCGCCGGGTGGGCGGGCGCCGGGCTGCCGGTACTCGCCGCGGGCACCTGAACGGCCGTTGTGGTCAGGCCAATAATTGCACCGGACTAGCCAAAATACGAAATTGGTTGTCCAAAATGCTCTCGGGCTGCTATCGTTAACGCGTTTTCAGCCGGTCACGGCTGAATCGACGATTGCATCAACGAGAACATTATGGAGACCGCATGACACGCCACACCAAGCCGCAGCTGTTGCTGACCTCGATCGCCGTCGCGATCCTGACCCTGTCCGCGCAAGCCGCAGCCCAGCAGACCGACCCGAACATCACCCGGGTGGAAGTGACCGGTTCCTCAATCCGCCGCCTGGCGACGGAAAACGCCCTGCCCCTGACCACCATCAAGGCCGAAGAACTGGTCGCGCGCGGCCTGACCAGCATGTCGGAAGTGGCCACCTCGCTGACCTTCGGCGCCACCAACGAGCCGGTCGGCGGCGGCGGTGGCGGCACCATGATCAATATGCGCGGCCTGAACACCAACCGCACCCTGGTGCTGCTCAATGGCCGCCGCCTGCCCAACGAAGCCATCGGCGACAGCTCGATCAACGTCGATGTGGTGCCGATGAGCGCGGTGGAGCGGGTCGAAGTGCTGCGCGACGGCGCCTCGTCCATCTACGGCACCGACGCCATCGCCGGCGTGGTCAACTTCATCACCAAGCGCAGCGTCAACACCACCAGCGTGACGGCCTCGGTGGTGCGGCCCGAGCGCGACGGCGGCGGCAACCAGAAGCGTTTCAGCATCATCGGCGGCTTCGGCGACCTGAACAAGCAAGGCTGGAACGTGTTTTCCGCCTTCGACATCCAGAAACGCTCGGCCCTGATGCAGCGCGACCGCCCCAACATCAGCGACCCTGACCTGATCTCGCAGCTGGGCGGCAATCCGTTCAGCAATAACGTGGCCGGCTCGTCGTCTTCGCCCGCCAACTTCACGGTCTACAACAACGGCAAGGCCACGACCACCACCGGCAACCCGTATTTCTCGGCCGGCTGCGCGGCGCCGTACGACGCCAGTTACACCGTGCCGTCGACCAAGACCAGCGGATCCGGCACCAAGACCTGCATCCTGGACCCCAACCTGTACCCGCAACTGTTGGCTGACAACATGCAGGCCACCCTGTTCACCAAGGCGTCCCTGCGCCACGGCGACGGCAAGCTGTTGACGGTCGAACTGCTCAATACCGAGTCGTACATCAACGCGCTCAATCCGCCGCAGATCTTCGGCGCCCAGACGGATTACGACAAGCTCAACCCGGGCCTGCGCAAGCCGCTGTTCATCACCAAGACCAGCAAGTGGTATCCGGGCGCTGCCGGCGGCGTACCGGCCGTGGCCGGCGTGACGGGCCAGGATCTGGCACTGACCTGGAGCCTGGACGAAACCGGTCCGGCCCTGACCGACGACCGCCAGAACACCAACCGCCTGGTCGTCACCGACGAAGGCACGGTGATGGGCTGGGATTACCGCGTGGGCTTGAACGTGGCGCAGAGCAAGCGCCAGGTGGGCTGGAAGAGCGGGTTTTACACCACGCCGGGCATCTACAAGGGCGTCGCCGACGGCACCCTCAACCCGTTCGGCAAGCAGGATGCAGCCGGCCAGGCCTACCTCGATAGCTTGAGCGTGGACGGCCAGACCTATCGCAAGGCCGAGGTGACCTACTACGGTCCCGACTTCAACCTGAGCCGCGAAATGATGCAGCTGCCGGGCGGCGCGCTGGCGCTGGCCGTGGGCGGCGACTGGCACCGCGAAACCTACCGCGACGGCACCGACGGCATCGTCAACGACGTCGTCTACAAGGTCTCGGGCTCGCCGAATGCCTACCCGCGCGGCGAGCGCAGTGTGGCCGGCCTGTATCTGGAACTCGATGCGCCCGTGACCAAGACGCTGAACGTGACGGCCGCCGTGCGTGGCGACAAGTTCAGCGATTTCGGGTCGACCTTCAATCCCAAGCTGAGCCTGCGCTGGCAGCCGACCCAGAAAGTGATGCTGCGCGCCACCGCCAGCACCGGTTTCCGCGCGCCGACCCTGCCGGAACTGTACGGCACGCCGCTGACCAAGACGCCGTCCACGTCCAAGTGGGACGATCCGCTGCTGTGCCCGAGCGCCACGCCGTCGATCAGCGCCACCGGTGCGCTCACCACCGACCCGAAATACGCCGGCCTGAACCTGGACCCGGCCAAGGTGTGCGGCACCAACCTGACCACCCTGACCGGCGCCAATCCGGCGCTGCAGCCGGAAGAAGCCAAGACCATCACCGCCGGTATCGTGCTCGAACCGGTCAAGGACCTGACCTTGTCGTTCGATGTCTGGTCGATCGACATGAAAGGCACCATTGCGCAGATCACCGAAGACACCATCTTCGGCGACGTCAACAAATACAAGAGCCTGTTCGTGCGCAATGCCGACGGCACCCTGGATTACATCGTCAAAACGCGCCTGAACATGGGCGGCCTGCGCACCCGCGGTATCGACGTGTCGTTGGGCTACATGGTGCCCACGGCCAACTGGGGGCGCTTCGGGCTGACCATGGACGGCACCTATGTCGACCGCTATGAAGGCCAGAACGAAGATGGCGGCGAATGGATCGACAGCGTGGGCAAGGTCGGCGCGCTGGCCACCGGTTCGACCTCGGCCAACACCTACGTCTACCGCTGGCGCCACAACCTGCGCCTGTCGTGGAAGTACGGCAAGGGCAATCTGCAGCTGACCCAGTCGTACACCTCCGACTACGAAGACACCAATGCGCTGCCTACCCAGAAGCCGGGCCAGCCGTTCTACAACGTGATCGAGCCGTACACGCTGTACAACCTGACCGGCAGCTACGATATCGCGAAAGAGCTGAAGCTGACCGTGGGCGTGAACAATCTGCTGGACGACAATCCTCCCCTGTCGAACCAGCGTCTGAGCTCGCGCGTGGTATTTGCCCAGAACGTGTCCAAGCCGATCGGCCGCGCGTTCAACGTCAAGGTGAATTACAACTTCTAAATCAAGCGCCGGTTACCCGGAACGTGACTATGGATGGCTGCCCGCGTTTTCGAACGCTGGCAGCTGTTTTTTTTGGTGCAGGCGCGATTGACAGCACTTACTTTGGTTCAGCCATCAGGCGCGCGATGGCGATGGCGTGCTGTGGCGTCCTGGGGCTGTACACCACCATGCTCAGGTCGGGCCGGCCGTCGAGCGTGAAGGACGCGTATTCCATCACGATCATGCCCGCTGTCGGATGACGCAGGTGCTTGACGCCCTGGCCGAATACCTGCACGTCGTTGGCTTGCCATAGGCGGTCGAAGTCGGGGCTCGACGAGCGCAGTTCGACGGCCAGTTTGTGGGCGGCGCCGGTATCGACCGCCCGCGACATATCGGCGCGGAACACCGCCACGGCAAACCGCGCCACCGCTTCCCAATCCAGTTGGGCGAGGCGGCTCTCCGGGTCCAGAAAAATTCGCCGCAGGATGTTGCGCTCCGTGTGGCCCACGTTGTCGTAGCCGAAGACCGCGCCCGCGGCCCGGTTCCATGCCACTAAGTCCCACGCCGAGGTTTTCACGAATGCCGGGCTGGCGGCCAGTGCATCCAGAATCCGCTGGATCGATGGCAGCTGATCGATTTCGTCTCCACGCTCCGTGCTGGCCAGACTGCCGTACGCCAGCAGGAAGGCATGCTCGCGCTCCACCTGGGTGAGCAAAAGCGCACGGCAAACCCGTTCCAGCACCTCCGACGACGGAGCACCGCCTCGCCCCTGCTCCAGCCAGGTGTACCAGGTCACGCTGATGTTGGCGCGCTGAGCCACTTCTTCACGGCGCAGACCCGGCGTGCGGCGTCGCGCCGCGTTCAATCCCAGCGCCCCGGGCGACATGCGTTCGCGGCGACTCTTGAGGAACTGGCCTAGGGTTTTACCGTCATCGACGTCTGTATCCATGGGGTTAACTGTTATACCTGTATAAGGTCACTACTTCACGTGGCGGGCGGCTCGCGCAATAGTACGGCATTAGTCATCAATTGGAGGAACTATGCGCGTGTTTGTCACCGGGGCAACCGGTTTTGTCGGCAGTGCAGTGGTACGCGAACTGCTGTCGTGCGGCCATGAAGTGCTGGCCCTGGTACGCGATCAGCAGGGTGCCGCGGCCGTGGCAGCCGCTGGTGCCGCAGCCCATCTCGGCAGCCTCGATGATACGGCGAGCCTGCACCGCGGCGCCGCCAGCAGCGACGCTGTGATCCACACGGCATTCGATCATGATTTTTCCCGCTTTGCCGACAATTGCGAACGGGACCGTCGTGCAGTCCTGGCGTTGGGAGCGGCGCTTGCAGGCTCCGACCGGCGGCTCGTGGTGACGGCGGGTGTGGCCATGATCGCTCACGGAAAAGTCGTAACAGAGAACGATCTTGCCCCGCCGCCGGGCGCCGACTATCCGCGCGCGTCCGAGCAGACTGCCATGAAGTTGCTCGATGACGGTGTGCACGCCGTGACCGTTCGCCTTCCCCCGTCGGTGCACGGCGCGGGCGACCATGGATTCGTCCCGATGCTGATCGACTTGGCCCGGCAACACAGACGCGCCGCGTACAGTGGCGACGGCGCCAGCCAATGGTCCGCCGTCCATCGGCTCGACGCTGCCCGACTGTTTCGGCTGGCAGTCGAGCAAGGCGTGGCGGGAGCGCGCTACCACGCTGTCGCCGAAGAAGGCGTTACGCAACAGGCCATCGCCGACGTGATTGGGGCGCGCTTGCATTTGCCTGCGCAGGCGGTCGACCATGCCGCTGCGGACGAGCATTTCGGCTGGTTCAGGCTGTTTGCCGGGATGGACGTGCCAGCGTCGAGCGCCATCACGCGCGCCGCGTTGGGCTGGGTACCGGAACAGGCCACGCTGCTCAACGACCTGCGGAGTGAGCAGTACCGCTTCGATTAAAGCGGCCGAACTCTGTAAGCAGCTTTAGTAAACATGGCTGGCCTGCCAGAGGGAGGCACTGTGAGGGAGGCAGTCATCCACGCGCGCGCCGGGCCGCGTGGCCCGCTGGCGACCGAATATGTTTCGTAATCGTCGCTAAACATGGCAATTCGCAGCTTCGACGACCTGCCGCCATGGCGCCGATGCTCTACACTGGGAGAGTCTGTCTGGTAAAAAACTAAAACTACGGAGATCTTATGTCACTACCCCGCCTCGCCGTTGGCGTGCTCGCTGTATCAAGTGCATTCAGCTGTGTTGCCCACGCCGAAACCGTCACCATCAAGTCCCCCGACGGGCGCAACGTCGTCACGCTCGACAGCGACAAGCTGACCTACGCGGTCAGCCGCAGCGGCAAGGCCATCATCAGCGCCTCGCCCCTGGGCATGCAGCTCGACCGCGGCCAGATCGGCGCCGGCGCCGTGATGAGCGGACACACGGAAGCGACCGTCAAGGATACCTACGACATTGTGGTCGGCAAGGCCGACACGGCGCCGGACCATTACAACCAGTCCACCCTCGCCTTTTCGACGGCCGACAAGAAGCTCAAGTTCAACGTCGTCGTGCGCGCTTACGATCATGGCGTGGCGCTGCGCTATGCGATTCCCGAGCAGGCTGGCCTGACCGAGTTCAAGGTCATGACCGAAGCGACCCAGTTCAACTTCGCCAAGGATTTCGACTGCTGGGGCGCCAACATGGGCCGCTTCGATACCAGCTTCGAAGCCGAATACGACCGCATCAAGGCATCCGGCATCCGCAACTTCCATAACTTCATGGCGCCGCTGGTGTGCAAGACGGGCGAAGCCCAAACCACGTTCGCCATCGCCGAATCGGACGTCAAGGATTATCCGGGCTTCTTCTTGTCCGGCCGCGGCGACGGCCGCGTCGGCGTCATGGTCACCCTGCCCCCGCGCTTCGACAACGACCGCAATTTCCGTTTCAAGAAAAGCGTGTCGGCCAATGTGCGCATGAGCGGCAAGGGCTTCCAGACGCCATGGCGCGTGATCATGCTGGGCAATACGCCGGGCGAACTGACCGCCTCGTCGCTGATTCCGACGCTGGCCACGCCATCGCAAATCAAGGACACCAGCTGGATCAAGCCGACCAAGACCTCGTGGGACTGGTACAACGACTGGGCCATCAATGTGCAGGGCGCCAAAGCCGGCATCAATACGGCCACCTACAAGGCGTTCATCGACTTTTCCAAGGAAATGAAGCTGGACGACATCCTGATCGACGAAGGCTGGTCGGTGGGCAGCGATATCGAACCGAATCCGGCCGCGGACGTGACCCGCGCCAAGCCGGTGATGGACATGCCCGAGCTGCTCGGTTACGCCAAATCGCAGGGCGTGGGCGTGTGGCTGTGGGTGCAATGGCAGCAACTGGACAATCAGATGGACGCCGCGTTCAAGCAGTACCAGGCCTGGGGCATCAAGGGCATCAAGGTCGACTTCATGAACCGCAACGATCAGGAGATGGTCGACTGGTACCACAAGGTGCTAGAAAAAGCGGCCGCGCACAAGATCATGGTCGACCTGCACGGCGCGTTTCCTCCGACCGGCCTTGCGCGCACCTGGCCGAACTACATCACCCAGGAAGGCGTGCTGGGCGCGGAGAACAACAAGTGGAGCGCGCGCATCACGGCCACCCACAACGTGACGTTGCCGTTCACGCGCCAGATCCTGGGGCCCATGGACTACACCCCGAGCGGCTTTATCAACAGCACGCCGGCCGACTTCAAGCACCGCAACCACGCGCCCATGGTTTCGACCACGCGCGGCCATGCGGTGGCCATGTATGTGGTCTACGACAGCCCGTTCCAGATGGTGGCGGACGGACCCGGCGCGTATAAAACCGCCGACGGCAAGGGTTGGGCCGATGGCGCCGAGTTCGTGCAGGCGGTGCCAACGTCGTGGGATGAAACGCGCGTGGTGGCCGGCGACATCGGCCAGTACATCGTTTCGGCGCGGCGCAAGGGCGACACCTGGTACATCGGTGCGATGACCAACGAACAGGCGCGCTCGATTAAAGTGCCGCTGGACTTTCTGGGTCAGGGTGCGTTCAGTGCGACGGTCATGCAGGATGGGACCGACGCGTCGCGCCTGACCACGTCGAGCCAGGCCGTCAAGTCGGCCCAAAGCCTGAGCCTGAAACTGGCGCCGTCCGGCGGCGCGGTGGCGGTGATCAAGGTCGGTCAGGCGAAGTAAGCGGATGGCACTTGCGCGCGGCCTGACCGGCGGCGCGGCAAAGGCCAGGCCTTAAGGATGAAGGGCAGCGCTGCGCGCTGCCTTTTTTTATGCCGCGCAGATCTCCAGCACCAGTGCGCGCAGCCACCGATGCGCCGGGTCGGCGTGCTGGCGCGGATGCCACATCAACGACACCGTCACTTCCGGTGCCGGCACCGGCAGTGCAAAGCTGTGCATGCCTGCGCGCAGATTTCCCGTGTGCCGCTCGGGCACGCTGGCGATCAGATCGGACGAGCGGGCCAGCGTCAGCGCCGCCGAAAAACTGTCGACGATGGCCGCAATCCGGCGCTCCAGACCCAGTTCCTGCAGCGCGCGGTCGATCGGCCCCTGCGCGACGTCGCCATCGTGCGTCACGCCGACGTGGCGCCCCTCGGCGTAGCGCTGCGGCGTCAGCGCCCCTTCCGAGAAGGGGTGGCCGGACCGCATCACACCGACGAAGCGGTCGCGAAACAAGGTCTGCAGCCGGATTTCCGGCCCCGCTGAAGCGTCGACCACGCCCACTTCCAGGTCGGCCTGGGCGCTGCGCAGCGGCGTACTGTTGCGGTCGGGCTTGTGCATGAAGCGCAGGCGCACGCCGGGCGCTTGCGCGTGGACCCGGTCGATCAGCCGCACGCCAAAGTTCTCCACGAACTCTTCGCGCGTGCGCAGGCTGAAGGTGCGCGCCAGCTGGTCGAGCGCCAACGGCTGCGCAGGGCTGAGCATTACGACGCTTTCCTGCACCAGCTGAGCGCTGCGCTGGCGCAGCTCGATGGCGCGCGGCGTGGGCACCAGACCACGTCCGGCGCGCACCAGCAGCGGGTCGCCGGTGGTCTCGCGCAGACGTGCCAGAGACCTGCTCATGGCCGAGGGACTGAGACGGAGCCGTCTGGCGGCGCGCGCCACGCTGCCTTCGGCCAGCAGCGCGTCGAGTGTGATCAGGAGGTTGAGGTCGGGTGTCGTCATGACCATACGATACCGCACCTCGCCCATGCATGGCGTGGCGTGCATGAATACAGTGCAAATGCTGCGTCTTCCGGCATGCACCGGACAAACCTAGAATGAATCTGTCACCTTTCTTCCTTGCCCGGTCTCTCTGCCATGCACACAAACACGCGATTGCCCCTCATCAGCCTTTCATCGACCACGCTGCTGGCCGCGCTGGGCAACAGCATCGCCAACGTGGCCCTGCCCACGCTGGCGCTGGCCTTCGATGCCACCTTTCAGCAAGTCCAGTGGGTGGTGCTGGCTTACCTGTTGTCCATCACCACGCTGATCGTCGGCGTGGGCGCGCTCGGCGACGTGCTCGGCCGGCGCCCCCTGCTGCTCGCTGGCATGGCGCTGTTCAGTATCGCGTCGCTAGCCTGCGCGCTGGCGCCTGCCCTGCCCTGGCTGATCGCCGCGCGCGCGTTGCAGGGGCTGGGCGCGGCGGTCATGATGGCGCTGACCATGGCGCTGGTGGGCGACACCGTGCCGAAAGCCGAAACCGGTCGCGCCATGGGTCTGCTGGCAACCATGTCCGCAGCCGGCACGGCGCTGGGGCCTACACTGGGCGGCACGCTGATCGGATCGTTCGGCTGGCCCAGCCTGTTTTACGTGCTGGCTGGGTTGGGGGCCATGGCGGCAATTCTGGCTTGGTGCGCCCTGCCCGTCCCCCGGCCGGTATCGCGCGTTCAGCCGCTGCGTTTCGACTACGCCGGCACGGCGCTGCTGGTGGCGACGCTGGGCTGCTACGCGCTGGCCATGACGCTTGGCCGTGGCCAGGCCGGGCTGGTCAACCTGGTGCTGCTGCTGTGCGCGGCGGCAGGCGCCGCCCTGTTCGCCTTTGTGGAGCGGCGCGCGCCATGTCCGCTCATCAAGCTGTCCATGCTGCGCGAACCCGGCCTGCGCGCAGGTCTGGCCATGAGCGCGCTGGTGTCGACGGTGGTGATGGCGCTGGTGGTGGTGGGCCCGTTTTACCTGACTGGCGCGTTGCACCTGACCCCGGCGCAGATGGGGCTGGCGCTTGCCGCCGGACCCGGCGCGGCCGCACTGACGGGGCTGCCGGCCGGGCGCGGCGTGGACCGCTACGGCGCGCCGCGCGTGGCCATCGCCGGCCTGGCCCTGATGGTGCCCGGCCTGTTGCTGCTGACGGTGCTGCCCGCCCGCCTGGGCGTGGCAGCCTACGTGGTGTCGTACTGCATCGTGACCGCAGGCTACGCGCTGTTTCAGACGGCGAACAATAGCGCCGTGATGAGCGACGTGGCCGGGGCCCGGCGCGGCGTCATGTCGGGCTTGCTGAACATGGCGCGCAACCTGGGCATGGTCACGGGCGCCTCGCTCATGGGTGCCGTGTTCGCATACGGCGCCGGCGCGGCGGGCATCGTCGATGCCTCCGCCCAAGGTGTCACGGCGGGCATGCGCCTGACGTTCGGCGTGTCGGTCGCACTGGTCGTCGCGGCGCTGGCGATCGGACTGCGCCGCCAGCCGGCAAGCATCGCGCTCAGTCACGGCGAAAACTGATACAGCTCGCCGTGCTTCAGATACGTGACGCGGTCCTGCCAGCCCGCCTTGGCCACCTGCTCGGTAAAGTCGGACAGGGGGGACTTGAAAACGTCGTAGTCGTTGTAGTGGATGGGAATGGCGCGCTTGGGCGCGATGATGCGCAGCATGTCGACCCCGTCGTGGCCATCCATCGTCACCTTCAGCACGCCGAGAATGCGCGTGCCGCCCAGATGCAGCAGCGCCAGATCGACGTCGGGAAAGCGCCGGGGAATCTCGGCGATATCGTCGAATACCAGCGTGTCGCCACTGATGTAGGTGCGATAACTGCGCCCCTGCGCGCTGCTGAAGTCGAGCATCGTGCCCATGACGTCGGGCAGCAGTCCGGCCAGCACGGGTGGCCCGTGCCGGCCCGGCATGGCGGTGATGCGCAGCCGTTCGTCGCCCTTGCTCACGTCCAGCGTGGCCCAGCGTGCCAGCGTGTAGACCTTGGTGAAGCCGAGCCGGCGCAAGCCATCGCCCGCCTCGCCGGTGGTCACGATCGGCGTGGCGCGCGGCAGCTGCTGCTGCACCAGCTTGTCGAAATGATCCTCGTGCAGATGCGACAGGATCACCAGGTCGAGCGGCGGCAAGGCGCCCAGTTCCATGGCCGGATCGGTCAGGCGCTGCGCCTGCAAGCCATAGCCGAGGTGAACGTGATCGCCCTTGTGCAGAAAATTGGGATCGGTGAGGATCGTCAGGCCCCGGTAGCGCAGCAGCACCGTGGCGGTGCCGATGAACTGCACGGAACCGAGCCCCGGTCCGGGCGGCGCGGTTGCCGGCGCGAGTATCAGCGAAGGCTGTGGCTGCGCGGCGGCGCCGGCAGCGGGCGCGCCGGGCTGCCCAGGTGCCGAGCGCGGCGCGGCCAGCACCATCGACGACAGCAACAGCACCAGCCAGATCAGACTGCGCACCACGATGCGCATCCCAAGCCTGGCCAATTGCTGCGCGCGGCGCAGCCGTACCGGCAGCCTTGCGCGCCACAGCGGCAATCTCTCTGGCGCCGCGATCTTGTGCAAGCGGGCGTGTAGCATTAACGAAGGGTTCGGCATGGAGGGCTCCCACCGGGTTGCGCGACGGAACGACGGTGTGTCGATGGTATGTCGACCGCGTGTCGACCGCGTGTAAACCTTGCGTCGACCGTGTCTCGACCGTGTCTCGACCGTGTGTCGACCGGGTCTCGACCGCGTGTTGACCGGGTATCGACGGTGCATAAAGTCTAGCACCGCCCTGGCGGCCCGCCCGCACCGCAGCTGTACGTCAATAGATCAGGTGGAAAACCCTGCCATTGGCCAGGGTGGCATGCAAGCGCCGAGGCGCTACCGGTTGAGCCCAGCCGCGTCGCATGATATTGTGACTCAACATTATCTCCATCGGCAGGTCCATGCCCGTCAATTTTGCCCGCCGCCTCACCGGCCATGAGCGCAGTGCCAGCGCCAACCGCCACCTGATCCTGGGACTGGCGTTTGTCGCGGGCGCCATCAATGCCGGGGGCTTTTTAGCGGTGCAGCAGTACACGTCGCACATGACGGGGATAGTGTCGTTCATGGCCGACCATCTGGCGCTGGGCTTACTCACCCCGGTGATTGCCGGACTGGCCGCGCTGGTGGCGTTCATGCTGGGGGCGGTGTGCTCCAGCGTGATGCTGACCTTTGCCCGGGCGCACAACATGCACAGCCAGTTCGCCTTGCCGCTGCTGCTGGAAGCCATGCTGCTGCTATGTTTCGGCAGTCTCGGCGGCACCATGGCGCGCCTGGACAGCACGCTGGTGTCGATGACGGTGCTGCTGCTGTGCTTCATGATGGGGCTGCAGAATGCCGTGACCACCGTGCTGTCGGGCGGCGACGCGCGCACCACGCATGTGACGGGCACCATGACCGATATCGGCATCGAGCTGGGGCACCTGATCGCGCGTGCCGGCGGGCACGCGGCCGCGGTGCCGCCGGACAGCGGACGGCTGCGCAGGCTGAGCCACCTGCTGCTGTGCTACTTCGTCGGCGGCATCGCGGGCGGCCTCGGCTTCGCCAACCTGGGCTATGCGGCCACGTTGCCGTTGGCGCTGACCTTGGTGTTCCTGACCGGCATTCCGGCGCTGGACGATGCGCGCGCCTTGTGGCAGCGGCGCCAGCCCAAATAGCCGTCGTTACCGCCGCGCCAGCACCGGCGATGGCGATGGCGCGCCGTGAGGACGCGGCGGGGCCGTGGCGCCGGTCTGCTGCGCCGCCAGCACGCGGGCCTTGCGTTTGCGGAACCAGATGACCAGACCGGTGACGCTGAGCATGGCCACCACCACGCCCATGGCCGAGATGAAGATGCGTCCGGCCAGCCCCAGGATGCGGCCCGAGTGAATGGGGAACTGGGCCTGCAGGAAGATGTCGCCGGCGCTGCCGGTGCCGGGCACGCTGGCGCCGGCGAACTTGCCGTCCTTGGCATCGAAATACAGCCAGTTGTTGCCCAGGCCGACGTCGCCGTGATCATTGCCCGGCTGGAAAAAACCCACGCCGTACAGGCCGGTGGACGACGAATAGAACACGCCGCTTGCCGGGTCGGTCCAGCCGCGTTGGCGGCCTTCGGCGGCGGCTGCGGCCAGCACCTGCTCGCGGCTCACGAGCGGCTCAATCGGCTTATCCAGGTCGGCCGGCACGCGGGTGTCGAACGGCGATGGCGTCAAGGTCGACAGGCTGGACACAAGCGGGCGCACCACCTGCTGGTTCAGATTCATCGACACCGACGTGATGGCCAGGATCAGCAGGAAGATCCACACCCACACGCCGCCGGAGCGGTGCAGGTCGAAGTTGAGGCGATGGCCGCCCTGGCGCCAGCGGAACGCGAACGACTTGCGCCAGCTGCGGAAGTTCGGAAACGACAGCGCCAGCGCGATGAAGCAGTCGAACATCCACACCACGCCGATGATGCCCATGAACCACATGCCCAGTTCGATGCCCCAGCCATCCGGAATGTGCAGCGTGTAGTGCAGCTTGTACAGGAACGGCAGCAGGTTTTCGCGGGCGAGCGAGATTTCGCCCCACTCGCGCTTGCCCTGCTCCTTGCCGGTGACGGGATCGATGGCCAGCTGGTTGAAGCCCAGCTCGTGCAGCTTGCCGGTGCTGCGGTCGACGCGGGGCTGGACCATGATCTGCGACGTGTGACCGGGTTCGACCTCGTTCATTACATACGTCACCCGCACGCGCGGGTCGGCCGCTTCCACCTGCCGCGCCAGCGCCAGGCCGGACTGGGGCACGCCGGTGGAGTGTCCGCTTTCCGCATGGAACAGGGTCGGGTTGAGCAGCGCGTCGAGTTCGTGGTCCCAGGAAATCAGCGCGCCGGTGCTGCCCGCGATGAACAAAAACAAGGCAATTGCCAGGCCGAACCATCGATGCAGGATCACCAGCAGGGGTCTGAAAAGCGTCATAGCACGCCTCTGGCGGGTGCGGTTGTTGTCTGTTGCGTCGGCACGGTGATACTCCTGAGAAAACGGGTTTCGATCAAATCGAAATGAGAATGATTCGCATTTTATAGTCTTGTTGCGTGTCTGGCAATCGGCATTCGAAAAGGCGCTGTCCTCGTTAAGTGTGGATGTTGAACTTAATCTCAGCAGTGCCGGTCCAACCAGCGTCGTCCCTCCTTGGAGTCGGATATGCGGCGCGGTTCCTTCACCACACTGCTGGGCCAGCTAAAAGCGCTGTCGGCGCCACAGCGTGACGCGTTGCTGCGCGCGCTGACAGCAATCGGGCAACATCTGGAGGTGGTGGCCATCGTCGAGTCGGCACGGGCCGCCCGCCTGGTTTGTCCCCGCTGCCAGTGCCGCGAGCATTGCCGCCATGGCCGGGCCAACGGCTTGCAACGGCATCGCTGCCACGCCTGCGGACGCACCTTCAACGCCCTGAGCGGCACGCCGCTGGCGCGCCTGCGCCACAAGGACAAGTGGCTGGAGTATTGCGACACGCTGCTCGATCCGGCCACCACGGTGCGCCGCGCGGCCAAGCACGTGCAGGTGCACAAGAACACCAGCTTTCGCTGGCGTCACCGGATGCTCGCATGGGTCAAGCTCGACCGCCAGCTGCCCCTGCGCGGCATCGTGGAGGCCGACGAGATGTATGTGCTGGAATCGGAAAAAGGCGCGCGCAAGCTGAGCCGCAAGGCACGCCGCCATGGCGGCCGGGCCAGCATGCGCGGCATTTCCTGCGAACAGGTGTGCGTGCTGGTGGCGCGCGACCGCGGCGGCCGCACCCATGACGCCGTCACCGGCAACGGACCCGTGACCACCGCCCAGCTGCATCGGCATCTCGCCCCCGTGCTCGACCGCGACGCCATGCTGGTCACCGATGGCCACGCCGCCTACCGGGCGTTTGCGCGGGAGGCCGCGATCACGCATCGGGCCGTCAACCTGCGCGCCGGCGTGCGCGTCGACGGGGCGGTGCACGTGCAGAACGTCAGCGGATACCACAGCCGCCTGCGCGGCTGGCTGCATCACTTCCGCGGCGTGGCCACGCGCTATCTGAGCAACTACTGCGGTTGGCGCTGGGCCATCGACCTGCAGCGCATTAATAGTCCGGAAGCATTGTTGCGCAGCGCAATCGGGCAACATCAACACTTAACGAGTACAGCGCCTTCGAAAAAAGCTCGGCAGCTGCGGCCTTGCAGGTGGGTAGGCGCAATCACGCGATTGCAGCCCTAGTGCAGGTGGCGAAATCCGGCCGCGCCAAGCAAAACGGGCCGGCACCCGAAGGCGCCGGCCCGTCTTAGTTAGCGGACAATCCGGCTGAATCGTCCGTCAGGCTGGCCTTATGGGCAGCAGCCCAGCATCTGCAGGCAGCACGCGATGCTGGTGCAGCAGCTGCCGCTTACGGCGGCCATAGCGGTGGCGCACGCGCCGAACAGGCCGACGGCGGCGCAGATTTTTACGAACATGGGTTTCATGGTTACTCCAAAGTTGAGATGATTATTGCGTGGCGAAGGCGCGATCGCTTCAATCGGGCGGCGTCCAGATCTCATGGAGTACAAACTGAACTTCGGGGGCTGTAGCGGGTGCGTAGTCGGTGGCGGGCATCACGGGTGACACGGAGGACGCGGCGCTGGAAGCCATCGGCAGCGCCGCCGGCAGACAGCCGAACTGAGCGCACTGAACCATATCGCACTCGGGCGACTGGCAGCAGCCATGCAAGGGCATGACGGCAGCGAGCGCAGCATGGCTAAACGCCAGTGCCAGCAACAGGGTCCAGAACAGTTTCATGCCGCTATAGTACACCGGCGCGAAAACGGCCGTACGGCACCGGCGCGGTCAAGAAAAAAGGTTGCCGGCACCATGCCGTGCCGGCCCGCCTCAGCAATCACCCTGACCCTGCCGGCGCCAGAGCTTGCCCATTGCGTCGGTTAAGGATGCTGTCCGTGATCGGACTTCATCCGGTAATACTCCTGCTGTCCCTGAGCGCGCACGGTGCGCACCAGCTGCTCCGCCTCCGTCGCCGCCAGATTGACCGAGGCAAACGCATTGGCATCGCTGCGCAGTGCAGTGATGGTCTGCTCAGCCTCGGCGGTGCCGGCGAGCGCCAGGCCGAAGGTTGCCGACACGGCCAGTTCGGCAGCCAGGTTGTCGAGCGTCGGCGCAGCTGCGCCGGCCGGCATGTCTGCCGCCGCCATCGACGCCTGCGCCGCCGCCAGCGCGCTCGCTTTGCTCATGCCGACCGCCACGCTGGCAAGGAAGTCCAGCGCATCCTCGCTGGCCGCGCGGTTGGCCAGGTCGCCCAGATGGATCAGCGCGGCGTTCTTGGCGTTGAAGATAGCGCGGCCGGCATGGTTGCTTTCGACGAACTCGATCAAGGGCCGCACGGCGATCTCGCTGCCGATGAAGCACAGGGTGGTGACGATCTCGGGCAGGAACTCCTCGTGCTGTTCCGGTTCGTTGACGAGCCAATCGAGCAGTAGCCGGGCGTCGGCCTCGGTGTACTGCGACGCCAGCTCGAAGGGAACCCCTTCGATCCAGTGGCGCGAGACAAACTCGCGCACATCGGCAGGCACGGCCGCCGTGGCGTCGCCGCAGCAGGCCAGCGGCATGACGGCGCCGCTGCCGGTGGCGGTCAGGGGACCGGCCAGGAAGCGCCCCGACTCGGCTGCGTCGACCACATTGTGATCGGCCCCGATGCTGGGGAACATGACCGCCCTGCCGTCGTCGCTACGGTGACGGTTGCCGGCGTTGTGACCGTACTCGTGCACCCACAGGATGCCTTCCTGATTGGGGGTGAAGCGCACCGCGGCGAGGTTGACGGTGGCGATCCCGACCGGCGCGCAGCCGATGATCGAGCCGCCCGGCCCGCCGCACCAGCGGATCGCCTGGACGATCTTGATCCCGGTGCCGGCGCCCATCAGGGTGTTCCATTCGGCCTCGGTCTGGATAGTGCCGGCTACCGTGGCCGGCAACACCCGCACCGCCCCGTTGCGCACGAAGCGCACCGGGGTGGCCACATCGGCGGCCGAGTCGTCGCTTTGCAGCACGGTGCCCATGTCGCCCAGGATGCGGTCGGCATCCGCGTCGCTGAGCGTGACGGCGCTGTGGCGGTGCACGGTGACCTGTACTGTGCGGATCGTGTCGCCGGCCGGGTTGACCACCAGGTAGTCGACATACAGCGGAATGTCCGCTTCCCATTCGATATTGACCCAAATGTCGACGCCGCCGGCGCGCGGCGCCACGTTGTGCACGCTGTAGCGGGCCGCTCCGATGAACTTGCCGGCGTCCGGCCCGCCCGCGGCGCCCTCGCCGATGGCCACGAACACTTGCGAACGCGGAGTGACCGCGTTCCAGTTCAGGCGCAGTATCCACTGACCGCGCCGCACGCCCCAGTCGTGGCGGTAGGTAAAGCCGTTGCCGCTGAGGCCAGGCTCCAGCGCGAGCGCCCCGGCCGGGGCGCCCTGCGCCATCTCAGCCACTTGGGGTGCTTGCCGGGAACGCTTGGCATACGCTGTCGGCGCGGCCGACAACCCATCCGTCTGCCCGTTGGCGAGCACAGTACCGCTTTCGATTTCACTTTCTGACGACATGACAATCTCCTTGGCACGCGCAGTGCGTGCCGGTGAGTGCGGTGATGAGGGGGGTGTTCAGGGGTTGACGATCAGGTAATCGACGTACAGGGGGATGTCGGAATCCCACTCGATGTTGACCCAGATGTCGACCCCGCCGGCGCGCGGGGCGACGTTATGGACGGTGTAGCGCGCCGCGCCGATAAACTTGCCGGCATCGGGGCCGCCGGCGGCACCTTCGCCGATGGCAACGAGCACCCGCGAGACGGGATTGACGGCGCTCCAATTGAGCCGCAGTATCCACTGTCCGCGTCGGCTGCCCCAGTTGTGACGGTAGGTAAAGCCGTTGCCGCTGAACTCGGGCTCGGGGGCGGCGGCGCTGGCCAGCTGTTGTATGGCGACTTGTTCGACGACCTCGTCGGTGCCGGTGAACGATGGTGGCAGCGGCGACGCCACCGCGAGCGGTGCGCCCCCCTTCATCGACCCGGCTACGGTCAGGGTTTCAGCCCCTTCGATTTGATTGCTTGACATTGCCTGTCTCCTTGGCTTGCTGCTCTCGCCGATTGTCATGCTGTCGGAGCGGCGCTGCGTCGCCAGGTGCGCGCAGCGGCAATCTTCATTCACGACATCTTCCGGCGCGACGCTGCACACAATGTGCAGAGCATGACCAGTGTGCGCCGCAGGGAGCGGGGGAAACAGTCGGCGGCCATGCCAATTACCCGGTAAGGATGCCGCGATGCGAGCTCAGCAGTTTCCTAGTCGAGTTCGCTTATGCGCAAGCGCCTGGGGCAACTTGCGTGGACGGTGAACAAGAGGGTAAAAAGAAAGCATCGGGCCGGGGCGCAGTCCATTACTTGGGGAGCCTGGAGTGGGGGCAGCACCGTTGTGGATTCCGTCAACATCATGCGGGGTCTGTTCCGGCAAACGTTCATGAGGCCGCCGTTTCGACCGTTGCTGATATGGGGTCGCGTGTACGTGCCAAGCCCATGAATGAATGCCGGAACTGACCCCGATGGGTGTTACGAGGCGAGCCCATGAACAAATGCCGGAACTGACACCGATGGGTGTTGTTGCGGGCGCGCGCTGCTGGCGCACCCGGCATCCGGGCGCGCTTGGCGCTATGCGGGAACGTCGACCCAGCGCGAACCCTGCCGATGACTTTCCATCACCGCATCCATGAACGTCAGTCCGATCACGCCGTCGTCCACATCGGGCATGCTGCGCGTGGCGGATGGGGTCGGCTGGCCTTGCTGGAGTGCGATGATTTGTGCGGCGGCATCGCGATACAGCTGGGCAAACGCTTCCAGATAACCTTCCGGATGCCCGCTGGGTATCCGCGTGGCGTACTCGGCGGCATCGCTACGTACCCGGCCCCGCGTCAGGCGCTGCGCACAGCCGCCTTGCGGCGTGACCCACAACTCGTTCGGATTCTCCTGGTCGAAGCTCAGCGCGGCCTTGCTGCCGAACACCCGCAGGCGCAGCGCATTCTCGCTGCCGGTGGCCATCTGGCTGCTCCACAGCATGCCGCGCGCGCCGTTGGCATAGCGCAGCATCACCTGCACATGGTCGTCCAGCACCCGCTTAGGGGTGAACGAATGCATCTCGGCCAGCACCGCGTTCGGATGCATACCGCTGACGAACCCGGCGATATGGTGCGCATGGCTGCCGATATCGCCCAGGCAACCGGACGGCCCGGCCCGCAGCGGGTCGTTGTGCCAGTTGGTACTCTGGAATTCGTCGCTCTGCTGGTCGGCATTCGCCATCCAGTCCTGCGCGTATTCGACCTGGATCAGGCGCACCTCGCCGATCTCGCCCGCCTCGACCATGCTGCGCGCATGGCGCACCATCGGGTAGCCGGCGTACACGTGCGTCAAGGCAAATACCAGCTGCCTGTCGCGCGCCAGCGCAGCCAGCGCCTTGCCTTCATCCAGGGTGATTGCCAGCGGCTTGTCGCAAATGACATGAATGCCCGCTTCCAGGAAGGCCTGCGCCACCGGCGCATGCAGGTAGTTCGGCGTGACGATCGCCACCACGTCGATGCCGTCCTCACGCAGGGCTTCCTGCCGCGCCATTTCTTGGTAGTCCGTGTAGCTGCGCTCGGGCGCGATGCGCACGCCGGCAGCGCTGGCCGCGGCCCGCGCCGGCTGGCTCGACAAGGCGCCGGCCACCAGCTCATAACAATCGTCCAGCCGCGCGGCGATGCGGTGCACCGCGCCGATAAAGGCGCCGTCGCCACCGCCGACCATTCCCAACCGTAAGCGTCGATGCGTTGCCATCAGCGCTCCAATCCCAGCAGCGAGCGAATCTGCTGCACGTCCGCCCCACTGCCGGCAAAGTCGTCGAACGCCCGTTCGGCCACGCGGATGATGTGCTTGCGGATGAATTCCGCGCCTTCGCGGGCGCCGTCTTCCGGATGCTTGAGCGCACACTCCCATTCCAGCACGGCCCAACCCGGAAAGTCGTACTGCGCCATTTTCGAAAAAATGGCGCTGAAGTCGATCTGGCCATCGCCCAGCGAGCGGAAGCGCCCTGCCCGGTCCTGCCAGCCGGCATAGCCGCCGTACACACCCTGGCGTCCGTTGGGACGGAACTCGGCATCCTTGACGTGGAACGCCTTGATGCGCTCGTGATAGATGTCGATGAACGCCAGGTAGTCCAGCTGCTGCAGCACGAAGTGGCTGGGGTCGTACAAAATGTTGGCGCGGCGGTGCCCGCCCACTTCGTCCAGGAAACGCTCGAAGGTCACGCCGTCGTGCAAGTCTTCGCCCGGATGCAGTTCGTAGCACACGTCCACGCCGGCCTCTTCGAAAGCGTCGAGAATCGGCAGCCAGCGGCGGCCCAGTTCGCCGAACGCTTCTTCCACCAGTCCGGCCGGTCGCTGCGGCCACGGGTAGATATACGGCCACGCCAGCGCACCGGAAAAGCTGACGTGGGCCGACAGGCCCAGGCGCTGCGAAGCACGCGCCCCCCGTTTGAGCTGGTCGACGGCCCACTCGGTGCGCGCCTTGGGGTTGCCGCGCACGTGCGGGGGAGCGAAGCCATCGAACAAGGTGTCGTAGGCAGGATGCACGGCGACCAGCTGACCCTGCAAATGGGTCGACAATTCGGAAATTTCCAGACCGTGCGACGCCAGCAAGCCGGCCACGTCGTCGCAGTAGGCCTGGCTGTCGGCGGCAATGTCCAGGTCGAACAGGCGCGCGTCGCACGGCACCTGGATGGCCTTGTAGCCCAGTTCCGAGGCCCAGCCAGCCAGATGGGCGAGGCTGTCGAACGGTACGTCCGGCCCCATGAACTGGGCGAGGAAAATCGCCGGCCCTTTGATGGTCTTCATCCTGATCCTTCTGTTGTTGTCGTGCTGTAGTTTTTGTTGGCGCAGTCTCAGCACGGAGCGACGTCAGTTGCGACGCGCCCCGCATCCGGACCAGCCTTTATAAGTAGGAGGCGCCGTGAGCGATCAATACGGCGATTCGGCGAAATAGAACTGCTTGGCATTCTCGCGCGTGATCAGCACCGACGGAATGATGGTCTTGGCCGGCATCGCCTTGCCTTGCAGGCGCGCCGTGGCGGTCAGCTTGATGGCGTCGTAGATGAACTTGGGCGAGTACGACACGTTGGCCTGAATCAGCTTGTCGCCATCCATGATTTTCTTGACAGCCGTCTTGGCGCCGGCGCCGCCGAACACTTCCTTGATGTCGGTGCGCTTGGCTTGCTCGATGGCTTTCATGACGCCGATGGCCATGTCGTCGTCGGCGGCCCACACGGCGTCGATCTGCTTGAAGCGGGTCAGGTAATCCTGCATGACCTTGAACGCATCGTCACGGTTCCAGTTGCCGTACTTGGTGTCGAGCACCTTGATGCCGGGATTCTTCTTGATCTCGGCGTTGAACGCTTCCACGCGCTCATTGTCCAACGTGCTGGGCATGCCGCGCAGGATCACGATGTTGCCCTTGCCGCCCAGTTTCTTGGCCAGGTACTCGGCCGGCAGCTTGCCGAACGCCGTGTTGTCGCCCGCCACGTAGGCGTTCTGTGCGTTCGGGTTGGTCAGGCCGCGGTCGACCACGGTGATGTACACGCCCTTGTTCTTCAGCTGGGTCACCGGCTGGGTCAGGGAAGCCGATTCCAGCGGAAAGATCACCAGCGAATTGATCTTGTTGACCACCAGCATGTCCTGCAGCTGGTTGGCCTGCTCCGGCGCGCTGCCGGCCGTCTTGACGATGATCTTCAGGGTCGGATTGGCCGCTTCCAGCTCTTTCTTGGCCTGGTTGGCCCACCAGACGATACCGCCCGTGAAGCCATGGGTAGCGGTCGGAATCGCCACGCCCAGCGTGACTTTTTCGGCGGCGGTTGCCGACCAGGAGGCCAGGGCCAGCAGGCAGGCGCCGGCAAAACGGGTAGTGGAACGCATGGTATTTCCTTCGTAAAATTGTTAGTCGAACGTATTGTTAGAGACGCTTGTTGTAGATGCGTGGCGCAGCTTAGCGGCGCCCGCGTTGCAGGTAAGCCACGGTAATAATCACCACGCCCTGTACGGCGGCGTTCAGGTGGACACTGATGATGCTGGTCAGATTCAGGATATTGCCGATCACGGACAGCAGAATCGCCCCGATGACGGTGCCGATAATCCGGCCCGAACCGCCCTTGAGCGAGGTGCCGCCCACCACGACGGCGGCGATGGCTTCCAGTTCCCACAAGATACCCGTGGTCGGCGTGGCCGAGCCCAGGCGCGGCACGTACAGGATGGTGGCAATCGCCACGCACACGCCCAGCAGCAGGTAGGTCAGCACCTTGACGCGGTCGACGCGGATGGCGGCGTAGCGCGCCACCTGCTCATTGGACCCGACCGCTTGCACATGCTGTCCAAATGCGGTGCGGTTGAGAATGACGGCGCCCACGATGGCCACCAGCAAAAAGATCCAGACCGGCACCGGCACCGCCATGATGCTGTGGTAATAAACCGGGCTGTAGGTGTCCGACAGCGTGCTGTCCAGGGTCAGTGCGCCGCCGTCGGCCAGGTACGTCAGTACGGCGCGGAAGATGCCCAGCGTCCCCAGCGTGACAATGAAAGGCTCGATGCGCCCGCGCGTGATCAGCACGCCGTGAACGCCGCCGAACAGCGCGCCCATCAGCAAAGCCAGGACGATGCCCAGCATGACCGTGGACACCGAACTGAGCACCAGCCCGGTGGTGCCGGTGGCGACGGCGTTCATGATGACGATCATGCCGCCGGCGATCAGCGCGGCCATGGAGCCGACCGACAGGTCGATGCCGCCGGAAACGATCACGAACGTCATGCCCACGGCGATGATGCCGATGAAGGCCGTGCGCGTGAGCACGTTCATCAGGTTGTCGAAGGTGGCGAAGTCGGGATTGAGCATGCCGCCGGCGATGCACAGCAACACCAGCGCCACGATGGGGCCCAGGCCCCGGGTCAGGTTCTTGACCTTGCCGAAGGAGTCGGACGGCACGGCCGCGGCCGCGGGATTAGTGGTGGGTGTTGGTTGCATGGGAAATCAGTTCTTCTTCAGTAAGGTGGTCGTGGTCGAGCATGGCTTGCAACTTGCCGCCATGAAGCACGGCAACGCGGTGGCAGAGGCCGATCAGCTCGATCAGTTCGGACGAAATCACAATCACGGCCTTGCCTTGCGCAGCCAGTTGATGGATCAGGAAGTAAATATCGCGTTTGGCGCCGACATCCACGCCGCGGGTCGGCTCGTCGAGTACGATCACGCGCGGATCGGAATGCAGGTACTTGGCCAGCGCCAGTTTTTGCTGGTTGCCGCCCGACAGCGAGCGGGCCGCGCAGTTGACGTCGCGCAACCGGATGCCGAAGTCGGCGATGGCCTTGTCCAGCGCCGCTCTGCCGCCCTTGATATCCAGCCACGGCCGCGCGTCGCGCTCCAGGGTCATCATGGTCAGGTTTTCGCGCAAGCCCAGGTCGACGTGCAGGCCCTTGCCTTTGCGGTCTTCGCTCAGGTACGTCACCCCTTGCAGCATGGCCTGGCGCGGATCGCGGATATTGGCCGGCTTGCCGCCGATCTCGATGCTGCCGGCCGAGCGCTCGCGCAGCCCCAGCAGCGCTTCAAACGCTTCCGTGCGGCCCGCCCCAACCAGCCCGCCGAAACCGAGGATTTCGCCGGCGCGCACCTCGAAGCTCAGGTCGCGCACCCAGCCGGGCGAGGACAGGCCGGTCACCTTCAGCAGCACCGGCGCGTCGGGCGCGGCCAGTTGTTTGGCCTGGAACATGTCCGACACTTCACGGCCCACCATCAGGTTGGCCATCTGGTGGCGGTCGATGTCGGCCGTAATGGCGCGCGTGACGAACTGTCCGTCGCGCATGACCACCACCTCGTCGGTGTTGGCTTCCATCTCATCCAGCTTGTGGGAAATGTAGATGATCGTCACGCCTTCCGACTTCAGGCGCGCCATCAGCGTGAACAGCTTCTGGGTTTCGCCGCTGGACAGACTGGCCGTGGGCTCGTCCATGATCAGCAAGCGCGCCTTGCGCGACAGCGCCTTGGCGATCTCGACCAGCTGCTTTTCGGCCACGATCAGGTCGGCCACCTTGGTGTCCGGGCTGGCCGCCAGGCCCACCTGCTCCAGGCAACTGGCGGCGGCGCTGCGCATGGCTTTGACGTCCAGCATCCAGCCCGAAGTCTTTTCATGACCGAGAAAGATGTTCTGGGTAATCGTCAGGTGCTCGGCCAGGTTAAATTCCTGGTGAATCAGCGCAATGCCCAGGGCCTCGGCGTCGCGCGCGTCGGCGAACAGGCATTCCTTGCCGTCGATGAGCAGCTGGCCGCCCGTGGGACGCTCGTAGCCGGCCAAAATTTTCATCAGGGTCGACTTGCCGGCGCCATTTTCGCCCAGCAAGCCCACCACCCGCCCCGGCTCCAGGGCGAAATCCACCCCGTGCAGCACGCGCACGGGGCCGAATTCCTTGATGATGTGATTAAAACGAACGGACAAACTCATGAGTCTCGTGCCTTACTTCAGCTTGGCGATGACGCCCTGCAGGCCGCGCAGCGACGCGGCCACGGATTCCAGCTGGCCCATGCCGTTCGGATAGTCTTCCTGCTCGATGATGATCCAGTGGGTGCCGCCCACGCTGCGCACGGCGCGGGTCAAGCCGGCCCAATCGGTCTTGTCCTGGCCGATGATGTTGGTGCCGGTGGTGCCTTCGGCAAACTTGGCCTTGAAATGGGTCGTGACGGTGCGGCCCGGATATTTCTTCACGTAGGCGATCGGGTCCTTGCCGGCATACGTGGTCCAGCCCACGTCCTGCTGCATGATCGAGGCCTTGGGCGTGTTCTTGGCCAGAATATCCCAGTTGGTCTGGCCGAACGGGCCGGCCATCTCGAATTCATGGTTGTGGTAGCCGATCTTCATGCCCAGCGGCGCCAGCTTGGCGGACAACGCGGTCAGGTCCTTGGCCATCTCGTGCGAGCCATCCTTGGACACGCCGCGCACCTTGTCCATGGAGATGATCAGGTTGCTGCAACCGAGCGTCTTGTAGAACGCCGTGGTCGCTTCAAACTTGTCCGCGGCCAGCGCGCCGAACTGCATGTGGGCGCCGGCGCATTCCAGTCCGGCTTTCTGCATGAAAGCTTTCAGGCCGGCCGGATCGGCGCTGAAACGGCCGAATTCGCCCGCAAACTCCACGCCCTGGAAGCCCAGCTTGGCGATCTTGTCCATCGTGCCTTCGAAGTCCTGCTTGATCTCGTCCTTGACGGACCACAGCTGCACGCCCAGCTTGGGCTTGGTGGCGGCCTGGGCGGCGGCGCAGGTCAGGGTCAGCAGGGCCAGGACGGCAGCGGTGCTGCGTTTGAATTGGGTAATACGGGTCATCGGATTTCCTTAAAGGGTGATCAAGTGGCAGTGCGCAGGCGCGCTTACAGCTTGCCGAGCTTAAATTGCTGGACCGCGTAGTCGCAGGCACGGGCGGTGATGGCCATGAAGGTCAGCGACGGGTTTTGCCATGCGCTCGAACTCATGCAGGCGCCGTCGGTGACGAACAGGTTGGGCACATCGTGGGCCTGGTTGTTCCCGTTGAGCATGGACGTTTTCGGATCGCGCCCCATGCGCGCCGTGCCCATCTCGTGAATCGACAAGCCCGGCGGCCACTGATCCAGCGTCTTCTGGTCTTTGCGCACGTCTTTCACGCCCAGCGATTCGAGAATGTTGGCGGCCGTGTCGGCAATGTCGTTCTGCATCTTCAGATCGTTTTCCGAATAGGTGCAGTCGATGTGCAGCAGCGGCATGCCCCACTTGTCTTTCTTGGTCGGATGCAGGCTGACCTGGTTTTCGTAGCGCGGCAGCATCTCGCCCTGGCCGTGCAGGCCGAAATGCCAGTCGCCCGGCGAGCGGACCATGGCCTTGTAATCCTTGCCGAAGCCCGGCTGGTAGGCGCGGTCGCCCCAGCCCTTGCGCGCCGCGCCACCGGCCAGCGCGTAGCCGCGCAAAAAGCCCGGGTGCTGTTCGAGCACGTTACGAAAGCGCGGAATATACGGGGCGGTCGGGCGGCGGCCGGAATAGTAATCTTTCTCGAAGCCTTCCACGCGGCCCGAGGCGCCGGAGCCGAACAGGTGGTCCATCAGGTAGTGGCCCAGCACGCCCGACGAATTGCCCAGGCCGGTCGGGAAGGCGCTGGAGGTCGAGTTGAGCAAGATCTGGGTCGACGCCAGGGTCGAGGCGCACAGGAACACCACCTTGGCAAAGTACTCGCGCGTTTCCATGGTTTCCGCGTCGATCACGCGCACGCCGATGGCGCGGTTGGTCTTGGCATCGTACAGCACGCTGTGCACGATGGCGTTGGTGGCGATGCGCAGGCGGCCGGTGGCAACAGCGGCCGGCAAGGTCGAGCTCTGGGTCGAAAAGTACGCCCCGAACGAGCAGCCGCGGCTGCACATGCTGCGCGCCATGCACTGGCCGCGGCCCTGTTCCAGGTGCGCCGCGCTGGGCTTGGTCAGGTGGGCGCAGCGACCCATGATCATGCGCGCCGGCGCGAACTGGCTGTCGAACTTTTTCTTCATGGCTTGCTCGACCGTGTTGAAGTCGAATGCCGGCAAAAATTCGCTGTCCGGCAGCACCGCCATGTTTTCCTTGCCGCCACTGATGCCCACGTGGCGTTCCACGTGGCTGTACCACGGCGCCAGGTCGGCATAGCGGATCGGCCAGTCGACGCCGTGACCGTCCTTCAGGTTGGCGCCGAAGTCCAGGTCGCTCCAGCGATACGACTGGCGCGCCCACAGCAGCGACTTGCCGCCCAGTTGATTGCCACGAATCCAGCTGAACGGCCGGCCTTCCGGCGTGCTGTATGGCATGTCGCGGTCGTTGTTGAAGAAATGCTTGGTATGGTCGTCGAAGGCATAGCACTTCTTCTGGTTGAAGAATTGCTCGTCGCGCAGCTTGGCTTCGACCAGCCCGCGGTTGGGCATCTTCCAGGCGTCGACGCCTTCGCCGATGTAGTCGGTGCGGTGCTCGACGGGACGGCCGCGCTCGACCATCAGGGTCTTCAACCCTTTTTCCGTCAGTTCCTTGGCGGCCCAGCCGCCGGTGATGCCGGAGCCGACCACGATGGCGTCGAATTGTTCGGCACTAGTCTTGATGTAAAACGATGAAGGTTGATCCATTGCTGTTCCGATCGCGTTTAGAGAGCCCAGGTACGGGTGGTTTTCTTCAAGGGGACATTGCCCTTGAAGCTGCCCGGCACCGGCAGATAGGCCAGTTCGCGCGTCGCGCCTGCTTCCGAGGTGTAGTAGGCGAACAGCGTGTATTGCTTGAGCTGCGTGAAAAATTGCTTGTCGGTCCCGTTGAACGGGGCGCTGGCCGTGTCCAGCGCCGTCAGCAGCGCCACCTGGCGTGCTTTGGGCAGCTTGGCGAACGGCTTGCCACCCTGCGCTTGCGCGACCGCGTCCATGCGCGCCAGACCCGCGAGGAACTGTTCCTGCCGCGCCTTCGGTTCGCACACGTTGAGCATGTGGCTGATGGTGTGGTGCGCGCCCACGGCCAGCGCGCCCGGGGTGTCGGTGGCGGGAATGACCAGTTCGGCCAGCACGGCGGTCAGTGCCAGCGCGTCGGGCGCCAGCAAGCCCGGCTTGGTGTGTGCCGCGCCGACTGCGGCCAGCAGGTCGCCAGACAGGGCCAGTCCGCACAGGCCGGCCAGGCGCAATAAGGCCGATCGCCGCGTGGTACTGGACATGCCGTCTCCATCTATTTTATTTTGAAACATTGCTTCCTCTCGTGAAGTCAATACAACGACAAATGCTGCGTCTACCTCGGTGCTACCTCGGTGTGATTACCATGTGGGTTAGCGGGACATGTCAGGTTCGAGGAACCTTTTTGCCGGGCCGCGTCCGGCGGCCACCAGCGACAATTGATACTGCTTCGGCGTGATGCCCACCACGCTGCGGAACTTCTTGGTGAAATAGCTTTGCCCGCCGAACCCAGTGGCCAGCGCCACGCGCGCGATGCTGGGCGCACCCGGCAGCAAGCGGCACGCCTCGTGCACCTTCATGTGCAAAATGTACTGCTTGGGCGTCAGCGAAAAATGCTGCTTGAACTTGCGTTCGAAGGTGGACAGCGACATGCACGACAGGCGCGCCAGATGCTCGATGCTGATGTCCTCGGTCAGGTGCGCCTGCAGATATTCGATACAGCTTTTAAACACGTGGAACGGCGCGATCACATCCTGCGAGCGCTGGGCGTCGCGGCTGAATCCTTCCACACCGATCACTTCGCCCTGCTTGTTACGGATCGGCGCCTTGGTGGTGAACAGCCAGGTCAATGCGCCGTTGTTGCCGCCGATAACCTCCAGCTTGTTCTTGACCGGTACGCCGTTTTCCATCACCGACAGATCGTCGGCGCGGATACGGTCGGCGATATCGCGCCGAAAAAAATCATGATCGGACTTGCCGATGATGTCCTCGACCCGGGCCAGCGCATGCTTTTCCTGCAGTAGCCGGTTACCCCAGACGAACTGGCCTTCGCGGTTCTTGGCGAAGTAATAGGTGTCGGATAAATCGTCGAACAACAGGCTGGGGGTGGAGATGCCGTGATGGTCGAAAAACGCCAGGCATGCAGCGCGCGGCGCGGCAGCCGCCGGGGCCCGCATTTTTTTGTCCTTTTCGGCCACCGGGTCGCCCTGCGCCACCGCCATGCCCATCCTGATCATCATCGTGCCCATGCGCCCGTCCCCTCGTTGAAACACCGCCGATAGTAGCATTGCAGCATTTTAGTAAGTAGTAAAAATTCGGAAAACTTTATAACGAAATCGGCAAGGCACCATTTTTTATGGATGCGCTTCCAATTTCACTATAACGTTGTAGCACGAGTTGCGATTTGCGTGTTAGATTGCGCTCGGGAACACACTTTGATTTACCATTTTCACCACTACACACCTACCTACTTACACGAAACGAGACGACCATGACACGTATGTTTACAACCGCCCGGATCGGCATGCTGACCCTGGCCCTGGCCCTGAGCAGCAGCCTGGCCGGCGCGGCTGGCAAGAATGACTGGAAGCCGCTCTTCAACGGCAAGGACATGACGGGCTGGACCTCGTACGTAAGCATGCAGCCCACCAGCGACAACATGAAGGTGCCCACCAGCGTGCGCGGCGTCGGCGTCGATCCGCAGCAAGTCTTTTCCGTCGTCGACGGCGCGATCCGCGTGTCGGGCGAAGAATGGGGCAGCTTGTCGACCACCGAGGAATACGAGAATTTTCACCTGAAGTTCCAGTTCAAGTGGGGCACCAGGAAATGGGCGCCGCGCGCCAACGTCGCGCGCGACAGCGGCCTGCTGTATTACGCCGTCGGCCCGGAAGGCGCCCAGAGCGGCCACTGGATGCGCAGCCACGAATTCCAGCTGCAGGAAGCCGACTGCGCCGATTATCACAGCCTCGATGGCGTGATGGTCGATGCCCGTGTGGGCAACGCCAATCAGGGCGACTGGAAGTTCTACCGCTATGATCCGAAGCTGCCGATGAAAAAAGATATCGCCGCGCGCATTCTGAAACAGGCTAATTTCGAGAAACCGTCTGGCCAGTGGAACACCATGGAAGTCATCGCCGACGGCAAAACATTGATCCACAAGGTCAATGGCCACGAAGTGCTGCGCGCATTTAATTCGCGCCAGAAGGTCGATGGCAAGGTGGTGCCGCTCACCCGCGGCAAATTCTCGCTGCAGTCGGAAGGCGCGGAAGCTTTTTTCAAGGATATCGTCGTCAAGCAGCTTGATAAACCAATCGCTACGAAATAAGTTCTTCACATGACACCTATCGGCTGCGCTGCCCGCCTCGTTACCGCCCTCCTCCTGACTGCTTCCATGCACAGCGTCGCCGCTCAATTCGACCGCCAATATGTTCCCGGTCCTGCGTTCGAGACGATACTCGGCACGCGTGGCGAACTCGATTTTTCGAACGCCGACGCCGGTTACAGCTGGAAGCCAGGCCCATCCGGCAAAGGCGAAGGGTTCGCTGCCCGCACGGTGGCGGGCGACTTTATCGTCACGGTCCAGCTCAGCGCATCGGCTGGCGGCGCGCATGGCCTGCGCGTCGATGGTGCGGCGCCGGGTTCCTCCATGCGCACCGATGTGGATCGACGTGGACGGATCGGCTTACGCGATGGCGGCGCCCCGCTTGCCACGATTCTCCGCCCTGAGGTGCTTCAGATTGAACGCAAGGGGGGCGAGCTGATTTTCTCCGCCGCGCGTTACGGCGATCCGCTGGCCGTCTTCGCGCGCGCGCCGGTCGCAGCCCCGACCGTGCAGGTAGGCGTGTACCGCATGTTCGCAGCGGCCGACCGGTCCGTGCTATCGATCCGCAACCTGCGCTGGACCACGCCGGCGTGGCCCGCGCTGGTGCCGTACAAGGATTATCTGGGCAGCCGGCTGGAGCTGCTGGAGTTGGCCACCGGCACGCGCCGCGTGGTGTACACGACCACGCAAGGCATCGAGGCGCCGAACTTCACGCCCGATGGCAAATTCATCACCTTCAATTCATCCGGCCGCATCTTCCGGCTGGAATTGGCCACCAAGACGGTCAGCCAGATCGACACCGGCACCCGCATCCGTAATAACAACGATCACGTGATCTCGTTCGACGGCAAGTGGCTGGGCATCAGTAGTCACACGGCCGAATTCAAGGGCGAATCGATCGTGTATAAACTACCCATCGGCGGCGGCGAACCGGTGGCGTTGACGCGGCAGTCGCCTTCATATCTGCATGGCTGGTCCCCCGATGGCCAGTACGTGATTTATACCGCCAGCCGCAACGGCCAGTTCGATATCTACCGCACCACCACCGATGGGGGCGGCGTGGAAACCCAGCTGACCGATACGCCAGGGCTGGACGACGGCTCCGAGTATGCGCCCGACGGCAAGCATATCTACTTCAATTCGTCGCGCACTGGCGTCATGCAGTTGTGGCGTATGCGCAGCGATGGCAGCAGTCCGCAGCAACTGACCAGCGACGCTTTCAATAACTGGTTCCCGCACGTGTCGCCCGACAATCGCCAGCTGGTCTTCCTGTCCTATCAGCCCGACATGCAAGCGGATCAGCACCCGTATTACCAGCACGTTTATCTGCGCACCATGCCGGCCGGCGGCGGCACACCCACGGTCGTGGCTTATCTCTATGGCGGCCAGGGCACGATCAATGTTCCGTCGTGGTCACCGGACGGAAAGCATGTGGCGTTTATCAGCAACAGCGCGTTCAACACGCCGGCGCCCGCGGCCCCGGCATCCGGCGCGGCGAAATAAATTTTAATGCAGGTGAACCCCGAATAGCCATGAAAGACAGCGTGAAGAACAATGTGACGAAGAACGTAAAGGGCGACGTGAAGAACAGTATGAAGCACAGCGCAGCCGCGTTAGCCCTGCTGCTTTCCTGCGCCTCGTTGGCGTTTGGCGCGGCGGCGCAGGCCCATCAACCAAAAAGCTTTGAACCCAGAATGTTTGAACTTAATAATGGTACCGTCCACGCCAAGGTCACCGATGCCATGGGCGGACGCTTGCTGGCCTTCTCCCTGGTGGGCAAGCCGAATTTCCTCAAGACGGACGAAGCCGCCGGCGATCCGCGCGCGCCCATCGATGCGTTTGCCGGCAATGTGGGCTATCTGGGTCATGAAATGTGGGTCGGCCCCCAGAGCCAGTGGTGGAGCCACCAGAGCGTCAATCCGGCGCGCGCTGCCGAGAAAGCCCATTGGCCACCCGATCCGTTCCTGAGCCTGGCGCCGTACACGGTCAGGCGTGCCGGCGCCGGCATCGTCGATATCGATAGCGTGGTCAGTCCTGTCTCCGGGCTGCAGCTGAATAAGCAGTACCAGCTCGTGGCGGGCAAACCGAACAGCCTGCGGCTGGATGTGGCAGCGGTCAATCGGCGCGATACCAGCGTGGCCTGGGATATCTGGTTCAATACGCGTACGCATGCCGACACCCGCGTGTACGTCCCGGTGGCGGCGCAGAATGACATTCGGGTTAATACCATCGAAGGATTCGACGCGGCCGCCCCGCTCACCTATACGCTGGAGCGCGGCATTTTTTCGCTCGACATGCTCGCGCCGCCGGCGGGCAAGGATGCGCGCAGCGGCAAGGTCTTGCTGCAGCCGTCCTACGGATGGCTGGCCGGCTTTCATAGCGGACAGGCGTTCATTATTCAATTCGCCCATCAGGCCAAATCGGCGATTCACCCCGAGCAGGGTCAGGTCGAGCTGTTCAACGATTATCAGCCGGGCCAGCCGGATAAGGGGCTGCTGGAGATGGAAGTGCATGCGCCGTACAAAACTCTGGCGCCGGGCGCCCGTATGAGCAGCAGCGAGACCTGGACCATTTTCCCGTACAGCGGTGAACCCACCCGCGCCGCGCATATCGCCTTCTTGGCAAGCAAGGCGAAAGCGCTCAAGCTGGGCGGTTTGTAGTATTTGTCGGCTCAGCTGTTTCTTTGACGGTGCGGCATACCATGGCCGCAGACAACGCCAGCGCCATGGACAAGGCCGCATCGGCAAGCCGCACCCGGGCCTATTTGCTGTGGGCGGTACTGCTGGTGGGGGGGTACTGGGCGCGATGGCGCTACGCTTGGTGCGGCAGATGAAGTCTTCCGGATAAGCTTGGCTGGTTGGCAAGTGGTATGCTGGACAGTATCCATCTGCCGGGAGTCATCGCTTGCTTATTCGTTCCGCTAACGGGGGTGACGCCGACGCGCTCGCTGCCATTTATAACCGTTTCATCACCAACACCACGGTCTCATTCGAGGAACAGCCCGTCAGCGCCGACGCCATGGCGAGCCGGATCGAAGACTTGCTGGCGGCAGGCCTGCCCTGGCTGGTCGCCTGCGAGGACGGCGTCGTCATCGGATACGCCTATGCCACCCGCTGGCGGGTCCGCCACGCCTACCGCTTTTCGTTGGAAACCACGATTTATCTGGCGCCAGGCCACAACGGGCGCGGCCACGGCAAGGCGCTATATACGGCCTTGATCGACGGCGCCGCGAGGAGCGGTCATCACTTGCTCATCGCTGGCGTTGCACTGCCGAACGACGCCAGCGTTGGGCTGCACGAGAAGCTGGGCTTTCGCAAGGTGGCCCATTTTGGCGAAGTCGGCTTTAAATTCGGCCGCTGGGTCGATGTCGGCTATTGGGAATTGCGCCTGACCGCGCCGTTGGAGCCGCTGGAATAGCCTGCCTAGAACAGCATCGACAGCGCGTGCAGCAGCAAGCCGACCAGGCCACCGACAATGGTGCCGTTGATGCGGATGTACTGCAGGTCGCGCCCCACGTGCAGTTCGAACTTGCGCGACAGCGTGTCGGCGTCCCAGCTGCGAATGACCCGCCGCACCAGCGAGACGATGACTTCGCGCCGGGCCACGATGGCGTGGGCGGCAAAACTGCGGATCGAGTCGTTCAGCCTTGCCTGCACGGCGGGGCTGCGGCCCAGCGCGCGGCCAAAGCCGCCCAGCGCCTGCGCCACGTGCGCCGCCAGGCGGGAATCGGGCGCGGCGGCGTCCGCCAGCAAACGCTCGCGCACATCGGACCAGACCTGATTCACGTAGCGCCGGAATAAAGGGTGGCCAAGGCTGCTCTTGAGCAGCGCCTGCAATTTTTCTTCGTAGTCGGCGTTGGTGGCCAGGTTGACGATCAGCTCGTCGGTGGCGCTTTGGAAGCGGTCGCGCCAGGTGCTGTCTTCGCTGCGGATATCGGCCAGCGTGTCTTTCACCCCTTCCATCAAGCGCTCGTAAAACTTTTCGTCGATCAGTTTCGGCAACCAGCGGGGGCTGTGCTCGTGTACTTTCTGGCGAATGTAAGGGCGGTGTTCTTCCAGCGCATCGTCGACCAGGGTGACCAGCCGCTCCAGCAACACTGTATGCTGTCCGCCTGCCACCAGTACGGTCAGCACGCGCGACAACAGCGGCGCCAGCTTGACGCCTTCGAGCGAGCCGGACAACGCGTCGCGCAGGAACCGCGCCGCCTCTTTATTATCGATCAGTTGCATCAGCGACGGCACCGCCCCCGTCACCTGCACGCTAACGCCGCGCACATGGTCGGGGTTGCTGAGCCACTGCGCAGCGGTACCGGCGAAATCGAAACGCGCCAGCTCCGCGTGCACCACCTCATAACTCATGAAGTTATGCTCGAGGAAGTTACCGAGGTTTTCGCCAATCTTTTCTTTATTCCTGGGGATGATCGCCGTATGGGGAATCGGCAAACCCATGGGGTGCCGGAACAGCGCCGTGACGGCGAACCAGTCCGCCAGCGCGCCGATCATGGCGGCCTCGGCGAACGCGCCCACGAAGCCGATCGCCGGATGCTGATGCGCGTACATGCGGGCCAACACGAACACCACGGCCATCGCCACCAGCAAGCCGGTGGCGATGCGCCGCATGACGGTCAGGCGCCCCTGCTGGAGCTGCTCGCGCGGGTCGCCTTGGCTACTGCTACTGCTGCTTATCAAGGCAACTTACAGCTTGAGCTTGCCGTGTTCGCCTTCATCGGGCGTGGTACCGGTCAGCACAGCCTTGGCCATCTTGAACAGTTGGACCATGGCGTTGCCGTTTGAATCCCAGTATTCGGCGGCATGCGGCACCACCTTGACCAGCATCACGTGCGGATCGTCCGGGCCGTTGGGGTACCAGGCTTGCACGGCCGGGTTCCACAGTTCCTTGATCTTGGCGCGGTCGACCACGCGCTCGGCGGTGCCGCACACCGACACATACAAATGATCGGCCGGCTCGGAAAACGCCAGATTGACTTCCGGGCTGGTGGCGATATTGGCCCACAGGTCGGTGGTGCTGGAAGTGTAGAACCACAGGCAGCCTTCGCTGTCCATGTCCTGGTTGGTCATGGGACGGCTGACCAGATGGCCGTACTCGTCGGTGGTCGTGAACATGGCGAAGCGGACAGACTTGATCTTCGACGCTAACTCTGCCGTATGGTGGGACGAATTCGATGTGGACATGGCGGTGTTCCTTCTCGCGTGATGCGTTGGTAAAGGACTCATCCTAAGGGCAAGCGGCATTTGCCTCTGTGCGCTTGCGAACTTATCGAATTAGAAACGTGGCTGCGCGCCGGGTTGCCGCAGTTCGCCTTGGGTTGCTTTACGCCCGAAAGGTTCAACGGCGCACGTTGACGCGGGTCATTGGCCAGCGCTGCTGGAGATTGATACTGATTGAACGGGCTGCGATGCGATCCAGTGTCGGCGCGCCCTTTATCACGGAGTCACGGAGGAACCATGGCAATGACCGGCGACGACAGCGATACCCGCCCATCCGACCAGCAAGACTTTCTCAACAGCCTGAGCCTGTTCACCCGGCAGCATCGTGCCGGTCATTGGTCGGGGCCCTTTTCCGACTTCATGGAAAAGGTGCTGCCGCGCGCAGCCCAGCAGGTCGCCCGCACTTCCCACCAGTACATCTGGGACATGATACGCGCCACCTGCATCGAGGAAGCCGACGGGCGCATCCGCTGCCGCCTGTTCGAGGACGACCTGTTCGGCATCGATGAAGCGATCGACCGGGTCATCGACTATTTCAAGGCGGCCGCCGCCGGCTCTGAAGTAGGCCGCCGGCTGCTCTTGCTGCTCGGCCCCCCATCCGGGGGCAAATCGACCCTGGTCATTTTGCTCAAGCGGGGGCTGGAGGAATACAGCTACACCGACGAAGGCGCGCTGTACGCCATCGGCGGCTGTCCCGTGCACGAGTCGCCCCTGCATCTGGTGCCGCACACCATGCGCGCCATCTGCCGCAACACCTA
Organism: Janthinobacterium lividum; assembly: GCA_943372275.1. Taxonomy (GTDB): domain Bacteria; phylum Pseudomonadota; class Gammaproteobacteria; order Burkholderiales; family Burkholderiaceae_D; genus Telluria_A; species Telluria_A lividum_A. Next base: position 15,783 of record CALRYE020000018.1, on the reverse strand, counting down.
TGGCATCGACATCAGCGGCGAGATCTGCCCCCATTGCCGCGCCCGCCTCGAAGACCAGTACGCGGGCAACTTCATGCAGATGCCGGTGGAACGCTTCTTCGTGTCCGAATCCGGGCGCAGCGGCATCGGTACTTACGCACCGCACGATCCCACCACGGCCGATCTCGCCGACCTGGTCGGGTCGGTGGATTTGTCCAAGGTGGCGCAGTACGGCGACGAAGGCGATCCGCGCGCCTGGTCGTGGTCGGGCGCGGTGTACGCGGCCAGCCGCGGCGTACTGGAAATGATCGAGATCCTCAAGGTCAAGCGCGAATTCCTGTATCTGCTGCTGACCCTGACGCAGGAAAAAAACGTCAAGGTATCGCGTTTCCCGCTGATCTACCTGGATGAAACCATCCTCGCCCACACCAACCTGGCCGAGTTCCGCAAGTTCTTGCAGGAGAGCGAGAACGAAGCCCTGCTCGACCGCATGGTGATCATTCAGGTGCCGTACACCCTCAACTACAAAGAAGAAGCGCGCATCTACAGAAAGCTCATCTCCTCGGCGGCGCCGGCGTTTCGCGATGTGCACCTGGACCCCCATGTGCTGCACGCCGCGGCCGTGTTTGCCATCCTGTCGCGCATCCAGGACAGCGATGACAAAGATGTGGAACTGGTCAAGAAGGTGCGCATCCACGCCGACGAGGAAGTCGAAGGCGTGAACCGGAACGACGTGCGGCGGGTCAAAGAGAAAGACAAGGCGCCCGACGAAGGCTTGGCCGGCGTGTCGCCGCGCTTCGTCATCAATGCGTTGTCGAACGCCATTATCCAGTCCAATCGCAAGAGTTTGTCGACCATGGACGTACTGCTGGCCCTGAAAGACGGCATCGAAAGCGACGCCCGCATCGACCCCAAAAAGAAGCGCAAATGGGTGGACTATCTGGTGCTGACCCGCAAAGATTTTTATAACCGGTGGGTCAAGGAAGACGTGCACAAAGCCCTGTTTGTCTCGTTCGAACAGGAGGCGCAAGACTTGCTCAACAAGTATCTCGACGAAGTCGAAGCCATGCTGGACAACCGCCAGATCAAGGATCCCATCACGAATGAAGAGCGGCGCCCCGACGAACGCTTTTTGCGGGCCGTGGAAGAAAAGATCCATATTTCGGAGTCGGGCAAGCAATCATTCCGCCAAGAAGTGGTGCGCAAAGCCATGGGCGCTTACAAGCGTGGCACCAAGTTCGGGCTGGAGTCGCACATGCAACTCAATGACGCCGTTCAGCAATATCTGTTCGAACAACGGCGCGACGTGCTGCGGCTGGTGAGCTCGGCCAAGCGGCCGGACGACGAGATCCGCACCAAGATTTCCGCTGTAGAAAAGCGCCTGGCGGATGAATATGGCTACGACGCCCACAGCGCGCGCGAAGCGCTCAACTATGTGACTACTCTGCTGGCGCAAGAATGAATCGGCATCGGAGGCCTTCGTGACAGCGACACTTAACACCGCGTGGTACGACCTGTTTTCGCGCGGCGCGCGGGACTGGCTGCGCCACAACGACAAGGTGCGCGAGGCCGTGCAAAATCACTTGCCCGACCTGATTGCCGGCCCCGACCTGATCACCGGCCCGCAGCAGCGCACCGTGCAGGTGCCCGTGCGTATGCTCGAACACGCGCGCTTCCGGCTGGCCGAAGGGCGCAGCGACTCGGGCGCCGGTCAGGGCCAGGGCCAGCCGGGCGACGTGCTGCAACCGGCCGCGCCCGAACCCGGTCCGGGCGACACGGGCGATGGCGGCGACACCGACGGCGAGGTGCGCCTGCTGCTCGAATTTTCCATCGACGACGTGATGGACTGGGTGTGGGAAGAACTCAAGCTGCCCGACCTGCAGCCCAAGCCGGGCAGCCGGATCGACGAGGTTGAACTGGTGCGCGAAGGCTGGGACAAGCGCGGGGCGCGCTCGCGCCTGGACCGGCGCCGCACCGTCAAGGAAGCCATCAAGCGGCGCGCCGTGCAAACCGATCCCGTACCGTTCACCAACGATGATCTGCGCTTTCGCCAGATTGTCGTGCGTAACCGCCCCAGCACCAGCGCCACGATCCTGTTCGTCATCGATGTATCGGCCAGCATGACGCAGAACGAGCGCAAATTGGCCAAGTCGTTCTTCTTTTTCGCCCTGCAAGGCATCCGGCGCCGCTACGCCCGGGTGGAGACGCGCTTTATCGCCCACACCACCCACGCCTGGGAGTTCACCGAGGGGGATTTTTTCAAAGTCACCGGTATCGGCGGAACCATCGCGTCGAGCGCCTTCCGGCTAGTGCTGGACCTGTTGCGCACTGAGATCGATGCTGCACGCAACAACGTGTATATGTTCTATGCGTCGGATGGCGAAAACTTTACCGAAGACCGCAGCGCCGCCAGCCTGTCGCTCACCGAGCTTGCCGGCATGCTCAATTACATCGGTTATGTCGAGACACTTCCCGGCGTGCCGCGCACGCTCGACACAGAAATGCGGCGCCTGTGCAATGAGCTGGAACGGCGCGGGCTCCCTGTCGGCAGCAGCGTGCTATCCGCGCCCGACGACGTTTGGCGCGCCCTGCGCAAGTTCTTCACCGACGAGCTTGCGGCCGAGCGCGCGGAGGCCACCAGATGAAGCAATGCGCAACTACCCCAGGCAGCGCCCCGGCGACTGCACCGGCTACCGCCGCGGTCACTGCCGCGGTCACTGCATCGGTCACTGAGTCGGCCACTGCCGCGATCACTGCATCGGTCACTGTCCCGGTCACTGCCTCGGGTACATCCGCGGTCACCGCGTCGGGCACCTCCGCGGTCGCTGCATCGGGCACTGCATCGCCCCCTACGTCATCCACTGCGTCGGCCAGCGCATCGACCACGGAGCCGGGCACTTCACCATCCACCGGACCGGCCGCTACTCTGGCGGCCTACGCGGAACAGTTCGAAATGCTGGCGCGCGAACTGGGGCTGGACTTCTATCCGGTCCAGTTCGACCTTGTCCCGGCCAACTTCATGGTGGAGATCGCGGTCTACGGACTCCCGGTACGCATGCGCCACTGGTCGTTCGGGATCCGCTACATCCACCAGCTGGTGCGCCAGCATATGGGGCACTCGCGGATTTTCGAGGTGATGTTCCCGGGCGATCCGTGTCACGCGTTCATGCAGGAGCAAAACTCACTGGCGGAAAATGCCCTGGTCACGGCCCATGTGCTGGGCCACGCCGACTTTGCCAAGAACAACGAGCTGTTCAGCCGCTTTATGGCCATGGCCGGCGGCCAGATCCTGCAGCAGAGTGCGGCCCGCGCCCATCGCCTGGAGCTGGCGCTGACCGCCCACGGCCAGGCGAGTGTGGAGGCGGTACTGGACGCCGCGCTGGCGCTGGAGACGCACATCGATATCAACCAACCCCTGCACCGTCCCCGCTATCCGGAGTTTATGCCGGTTCCCGGCGAAGCCCAGCCCGACGCCTTCCGCGACCGGTTTGCGCGCCTGGCGGGAAGCGCCGAAGCGCCGCCGCCGCCCGCCACACCGGTGCGGGCGGCACTGCCCCCGCAGCCCGAATACGATCTGCTCTGGTTTATCGCCCACTACGCGCCGGACATGGAAGACTGGGAGCGCGACATTTTTCTGGCCGTACGCGAGGAAGCGTATTATTTTCACCCTATTTTTGCCTGCCAGATCATGAATGAGGGATGGGCGTCCTACTGGCACGCGCGCCTGCTGCGCGAGGCGACCTTCCTGCCGCACGACCTGTATGTGTCGGCAATCAAGTCCCACTCCGATGTGGTGCGCCCCTTTGCCGGCGGCCAGCAACTGGCCTTGTCGGTCAACCCCTACCATCTGGGCTTTTCGCTGTGGGAACACATCATCGAGCGCCACGGCATGGAACGGGCGCGTCAGATCTGCCGCGAGGAAGACGATTTCGGCTTCATCCGCAACTATCTGGATCAGGAGCTGGCCGACAAGCTCGATTTGTTCGTGTACGAAACGCGCAAGGATGGCGAAACCAAGATCGACAGCCGCGACATCCACGCCATCCGCGAGGCCATCCTCGCGCCCAAGTTCAATTTCGGTTCGCCGACGATTTCCGTGACGCGCGTCGGTGCGGATGGCAATCTCGATTTGCACCATGATCATGTACGCGATGGCCGTGGCCTTGAACTGGCGCAAGCGGAGAAAGTGATCGACTACGTGGCACGGGTCTGGCGGCGGCCCGTGTCCCTCCACACCGTCGACTTCCGCGGCATCCTGCGGGTGCTTCCCACCCGCAAGCCGCCCATATAAGGGCTGAGCGGCGCAGAAACGAGCCGGTGAGCTCTCTCACGTTAGCAATACCGCCGCCACCGCGTTCAGCCACCCCAGCGTTGCATCCTCGCCTCGCTTGGCGGCACGTATTGCACCCGCCACCGGTAACTCTTGATCATCCTCAACGACTTGCTGCTAGGACACCCCTACTCTTGCAAGGATGTGTTCCAGCGCTGAAGGCGCAAGGAGAGTGTCATGAAGCTGTTACCGGCAAGGTTGGCGTCACAACCAGCGACGCTCGTGCGCGTGCTCGCGCTCGGGTGCGCGCTGAGTGTCGCGGCCTGTAGCCAACCCAACAACAATGTGTTGCTCAGTGAAGCCCGCAGCCATCGCGACCGGGGCGAGTTGCGCGCCGCCGTGATCCAGCTCAAGAACGTATTGCAGCACGATCAAAACTCCGCAGAAGCGCGCCTTTTGCTGGGCGAAGTGTATCTGGAGCAGGAGGAGCCGCTGTCGGCAGAGAAGGAACTCCTACGCGCCCTGCCCCTGGCGCCGCCGGCGCAGCAGGACGGCGTCCGCCTGGCGCTGGCACGTGCCTATCTGTTGCAAGGCGCGTACGACAAGGTCGCGGCCCAGCTGAAGCAGTCGGCCAGTGTCTACGAGCAACCCGCAGCGCTTTGCCTGCGCGCCGACGCGGCGCTCGGGCTGAACCAGCCCGAGCAGGCGGAACGGCTGTACCGGCAGGCTCTGACGCAACGCCCGCGCCTGGCCGACGCCATGCTGGGATTGGCGCGCATTGCACTGGCGCGCGGCCGCACGGCGGAAACGGATCAATGGCTCGAGCGCGCGCTGGCCGCCGATCCCGGCCACTTCGAGGTCTTGCGGTTCCGCGCCGACGTGCACCGCGCCAACGGCCAGGCCGACGCCGCGCTGGCCACCTACCAGCAAATGCTGGCCCTGCGTCCCGCATTGGGCAACATTCACACGGACATTGCCAGCATCCACAGCGACGCTGGCCGCTATGCCCAGGCCGGCATCGCCATCGCGGCCGCGCGCAAGGCCAGCGGCCCCACGCTGGCTGTGGCGTACGCGCAGGCCATGCTCGATTACCGCCAGCGCAAGCTGCCCGCGGCGCTCGAATCGGTCCAGCAGATTTTGCGCTCAGCCCCTGACCACTATCCCAGCTTGCTTCTCGCCGGCACGATCGAGTCGGCGATGGGTGCCCATGAACAGGCCGAGCATCACCTGCGAACCTTCCTCAAGGTGCATCCCGCCCATCTGTACGCCTCCAAGTGCCTGATCGCCCTGTACCTGCGCACCGGGCGCCAGCAGCAGGCGCTGACGCTGGCTGCGGCGTTGCTGCCGACCCACGCCGCCGATGTCGAGCTGCTCAGTCTGGCGGGGGAAGCCCACATGCAATTGCGCCAGTACAGCGCCGCGGCTCAGCTGTTCGACACGGCCAGCACCCTCAAGCCCAAGGCGGTGGAACTGCGCACGGCACTGGCCTTGAGTCGCCTGGGCAGCGGCGACACGGGACGCGCCGTCGCCGAACTGGTGCAGGCCGCCAGCCTCGACCGGACTTCACAGCGCAGCGCGATCCTGCTGGTCATGACGCATCTGCGCGATCGCGCGCCGGCCAAAGCCCTGGCCGCCGTCAGCGCCATGGAGCAACAGAGCAACAATCCACTGGTGCAGAATCTGAAAGGCGGGGTGTATCTGGCCTTGCAGGACAGGCCCATGGCGCGTGCCAGTTTCAACGCCGCGTTGGCCCAGGACTCGCTGTACCTGCCGGCGCTGGCCAATCTGGCCCAGCTGGACAAGGCCGACCACAAACCGGACGACGCCGTAAAGCGCTATCAGGCGGCGCTGGCCGGCTCGCCCGGCAACGCGGCCCTGATGGAAGCGCTGGCCGGTTTGGCACTGGCGCGCGGCAAGCACGGCGAAGCGATCGACTGGCTCGAACGCGCCTGCAAGCACCATCCGAACGACTTGCCGCTGGCGCTGCGCCTTGTCGGCGCGTATGCCGGCGGCGGCGACAAGCGCCGCGCGCTGGTGCTGGCCCAGCAGCTGCACGCCAGCCATCCAGCCAACGCCGAGACCCTGGCCATGCTGGCCCAGACCCAGTCGCTCAACCAGCTGCTGCCTGCCGCCATCGGCAGCTATACCCAGCTGGCCGCGCTCACGCCGGCCGCGCCCATGCCGCACATGCGGCTGGCGCGCCTGCATGTGGCCGTCGGCGACGACGCAGCCGCCCTGGCGGCATTGCGCAAGGCCCTCGCGCTGGCCCCGGACGCCTTCGACGCACAACTGACCATGCTGAACATCCTGGTGCGCCAGAAAAACTTCAGGGAAGCGCTGGCACTGGCAGCGTCCGTCAAGCGGCGCCAACCCCAGTCCCCCAATGGCGACAAGATGGAAGGCGACGTGCATGCGGCGCAAGAGCGGCACAGCCTGGCGTTGGCCAGTTACGAGCGCGCCTTTGCCCTGACGCCGGGCGCCGCGGCGCTGATCCAGATTCACGGCGCGCTGACCCGGCTCGGCAAGCAGCGCGAGGCCGATCAACGCATCGCCCAGTGGCTAAACACGCAGCCGGCCGACGTTCCGACCCGGATGTATCTTGCCAGCAGCAAATTGGTTGGCAACGACTTGCGCGCTGCGGTGGTCCAGCTCGACGCCGTGCTGCGGATCGAGCCGGACAACGTCATGGCCCTGAACGACATGGCCTGGGCCCAGCAACGCCTGAACGGCAAGTCGGCTCTGGCCTATGCCGAGCGGGCTTACCGCATCGCCCCGAACAATCCGGCCGTCATGGATACCCTGGGCTGGATCTGCATGGAAGCCGGCAACGTTGCGCGCGCCCTGCCGCTGCTGCAAAAGGCCGGCGCCATGGCGCCCCATGCGGCCGAGATTCACTATCACCTGGGCATGGTGCTGGCGAAAACCGGCGACAAACGGGGCGCGCGCCGGGAACTGGAACGAGCGCTGGCCTCGCCCGCCGCTTTCGCCCGGCGCGACGAAGCGCGCGCCTTTCTTGCCACGCTCTGATGCTGAACGCCCTGCCCTCCACTGAGGCAGACGCGGGCGCGCCCAGTTCCGTTTAGTTTGCCGTCGGAATAATTGACAATGTTCCGGCGACAACTTCCGCCCCGTTCTGCGTGTCCGCCATGCCCGCTGCGGCCACACTGTCGGCCTGCGCAGGGACGACAGGTGCGGCAGGTGCGGCCGGTACGCCAGGCACCGCAGGCAGTGCAGGTACACCATGCTCCGCAGCCGCTTTCGGCGCTGCCGGCTGATAGCGCCCGGGCGCGATCAGCCCGTGCGGATCGAGCGCCTGCTTGATGCGCGCCACCGTGGCCCAGTACGTATCGGCATGGGGGTCCAGCTGCCCCATCGACTGCAGGCCGACCCGGTATGGAATGTAGCCCGCGCCCATAACCTGGTCGAACACCGCCTGGTAGCACGCGTGCGCCCGCGCCACCTCCGCGGGGTCTTCCTTGTCGTAGGCGATGGTGATCACCCCGCCCAGGCTGCGCTCGTTGATCATGTTGAACGTGACGAACAGGTCGAAGCCGTGCTGTTTGAACAGCGGCTCGACCATGGCATGCAGCTCCAGCAGGTCCGCCCCGCGCAGGGGCAGCACCGGCGAGACCCACAGCATGCCGCAGTTGTCCTGCGCCGGGTCGGCCTGACGTGGGAAGGCGGCCGGCAAGCCGGCGCGCCGCCGCCAGTAAGCCCCGGCCAGAAAGCGTCCGTGCGGCACCCCGCGATTCATGGCGAACAGGGCCCGGCCCAGTGCTATCTGGGCGCGCAGGCGCTGGCCCCGGGCCGACTGCCCCATCAGCGCCGCCATGGCCGCGCCCAGCGCCAGCTTGCCTTCGGTCAGGAATCGAGTGGCGGCTGCCGTGGGACGCAGCGCGCGGCGGATCGCCTTGCGCGCCAGCGCCACCTGCGCCGCGCTGCCGTACAAGGCGCCCGAGACCGACCACGCGCCCACGCCGGCCTGCTCGCGCAGCTGGCCGCGCAGGGCATCGTCCAGGCGCGCCTGCTGGGGCGCCAGGGTGCGTGGAAAAACCCGCCCCCCGGAAATGACGCGCAAATCGTTACCGATATGCACCACGCTGCGTAGCGTGCCGTCCATGCGCAGGGGCCGCAGCGCATCGATGACGGCGGCGATGTCCGTGTGATTCGGCATTGTGCAGAAGAAGTGGTTCACACACGCCGCCTGCGGCATCAGCCACAGGCCGATGCGCGTGACGATGCCGAAATTGGATTGGGTGAACAGGCCATCCAGGAACGGGCCCACGCCATACGGATACAGATAGCGCGCGCGCGCGTTCGGATAATGCCCGAAGCCCGTTTCCAGCACCTCGCCATTGGCCAGCACCACGCTCATGCCCGCCACGTGCTGCAGGCGGTTGCCGTACGGCGAATGCCCGAAACCCCGCTCCAGAATATTGCCCAGAAAGCTGGTATCGGGACCGGCGCCCGTGCAATCGGCCCACAGGGGCAGATCGCGCTCGCGCAGATAGTCCGATAACTGCTGCTGGGTCACCCCCGGCTCGATGACCGCATAGGCCAGTTCGGCGTCCACGCGAACGATGCGGTTCATGCGCGACAGGTCGACGATCAGTTGGCCGTCGGCGGCCGCGCAGGCGTCGCCGTAGCCCCAGTTCTTGCCGGTGCTGATCGGGTACAGCGCCAGCTGGTGGCGCGCGGCCAGCCGTACCAGCGCGGCCACCTGTTCCTGCGAGCCGGGCGCCACCACCGCCAGCGGCGTGACGCTGCGCGCGGCGGTGCTGCGCGCGTAACGCGCCCGCGTGGCCGCATCGGCATGCACATGGGCGCCGCCGACGATGTCGCGCAGGGCGCGCAGCAGCCAGGAACGGCGTTCGCTGCCGCCGGCGCCGGTGCCGCCGGGGCGGTCGTGCTCCTGGTGGGTTTGCTGCCCGTGCAGGCTGTCTTGCCGCTGCTGCCGGTCGTGCTGTTGCGCCGCTCCCATGCTGCCTCCTCGTGTTCGGTGTGATGTGGTGGACCGTGATCAGTTGCGCCCGGCGTGCAGGCGCGCGGTGATGCCCGGTTCGTCCCAGATCGGGAAGAAATACGGATAGAACGAGCGCTCCTCGCCGTGCTGCTCCATCAGCCCGCCCCAGCGGCGGATCTGTTCGGTCATGTGCGACAGCGGCAGGCGCAGCAGCACGGCCGGCGCACCCACGCGCGCGCACGGCCGCTCGGCGCCGAAATCGCTAAAGCCCAGCATGCGCTTGTAGAACTGCACATGGCGCGGATTGACCTCGATCACGTAATCGCTGAACCCATGCAGGTTGTGGGCGTAAATGTAGGAGATGTGGATCAGCGCGGCGAACACCCGCTTGGTCACGCCCTTGTCGATGGCCAGGCGCGACGGCTCGCACAAACGCCGCCCGGCCTGGCGCAGCGGGTCGAGCATGTCGCCGAAATTGTCGTCAGCAGGCAGGCGCGCCGCGCTGTCCAGGCACAAGCTCATGGTGCCGACCACGTGGCCGCCCGTCTCGGCATAAAAAGTGATCTTGTTGGCTTCGTACTGCTCGCTGGGATCGACGGCGTAGCCGCGCCAGCCGTACATCTTGCGGATCAGCAGGCTGGCCGCTTCGCGCCGGCCGGCCGAGGTGGCCATACGGATGTGAAACACCTGGATGTCGAGCGGATGGCCGCGGTGCGGTGCGCTGCCGCGTTCACCGATGCACAGTTCGTGCGCCAGCGCCGGTAGTTCGAATGTGGCAATAGGAAGCTCTTCTTGCAGCATGATGGTCGTCCTCGTGGTGACCGTCCGCACCGCCTGCCGGCGCGAACGAATTGTTGTGCATGTCAGACAGGGCCATCAGTAGGGAAGTTCCAGGACCGGGCCGTACGGCCATTGCGCCCGGACAAACAGCGCGTCGGAATTTTTTTCAGGGTCCGGGAGGGTGGTCGGCGCGCGCCCTCAGGTCTCACGCAAGCCATTGATTCGACAGGGAATATTGCGTTGGCACGGATGCTGCGTAGAGACAGTCACGGCGGTGCCTTGCTGCCCACGCTTCCCACTCTCGTCCCCACAGGAGAACTACCCATGAAACGCATTCGACCTACCTTGGCTGCCTCGGCCGCGTTGGCTTGCCTGACCATGGCCGGCGCCGGTAACGCCCATGCCGACGCCTTTGCCCAAGCCATCCTGACCATCGATAACTTTCGCCTGCTGCATGCCAGCGGCGCCGTGTACAACCGCACCGATTTCCAGGAGCTCACGGGCATGAACATGGCCGGCGCGGCGGCCAGCACCGGCACGCATGCGGTGACGGCGCCGTCCCAGGACTTGCCGATCAGCTCGGCCATGACGCCCGACATCGCCCACCAGTTCGCCGGCATACCGACCGCCCCGCGCGCCGAGAACGACTTCACGCCGTTTCCCAATCCGGCCCCGGTGCCGGGCACGTTCGGCTACGCCGACCAGTACATGCGCGGGCGCATGATCACCGTCGGCACCGAGGCTGCCGGCGTGCTGGCCCAGACCCGCGCCGACGCCTCGCTGCAGTATGACGGCAAGGCCAAAGGCTCGTCCGACGTCGGCACCATGTCCAGCTTCCTCTTCATGCTCGGCGCGGCCGACAGCATGACGTTCGCCTTCGACGCCACCCCTTTCACGCAGGCCTATTCCAACGGCGCGCCGTACACCAACGCCGCGGCGCGGGTGACCTGGTCGCTCAACATCCTCGATGAAGTCGGCAACAATGTATTCGTGTTCGCGCCCAGCCAGCTCAACGGCATGAGCAACGTCAACCGCACCGATGGCTTCAACGGCCTGACCACGTACGCGCCGGGCACGCTGGCCTTCACCGCCACCTCGCCCCTGCTGGCGGCCAACACCAACTACCGCCTGACCATCACCCAGACCTCCATCGCCAATGCGATGCAGGAAACCCAGGTGCCCGAGCCGGACTCGCTGGCCATCTTCGCCGCCGGCCTGCTGGGCATGGGCGCGCTGCTGCGCCGCCGCGGGTAAGCCATAACATCGTGGCCAGGCGGGCACGGCCACGCCAGGGCCTCAACCTGTGGGAGCGCGGTGTGGGCTTGCCGGGATGCGGGTGCATAAACCGCGACAGGGGGTTCTGGTGCCGCCGACAGGCGGCATTTGCCGGTCGGGCCGCAGGCCCGGCCGGAATTGTTTGCAGGCGCGCGCGGCGCCGGTCAGGTCTTGATGCCAGTCAACAGCGTCGTGACTAGAGGAAACATAGTGTTTCCACCGCCCTATAATCGAACGCGTACACAGCCAGCGCCAGGCTTGCGGCAGCCCGACTTACGGAGAGCAACACGATATGGAGGACTTAATCAGCCAGATGCTGCTGCACGTACGCGGGATCTGGAAATATCGCTGGTATGCCCTCGCCGTGATGTGGCTGGTCGGCCTGCTCGGCTGGACCAAGGTGTTCCTCATGCCGAACGATTACCAGACCTCGGCGCGCGTGTATGTCGATACCCAGACCATCCTCAAGCCGCTGCTGGCCGGCATGACCAGCGTGCCCAACGTCGAGCAGCAGGTCTCCATCATGAGCCGCACCCTGCTCAGCCGCCCCAACGTCGAACGGGTCATGCGCATGGTCGACCTGGACCTGCGCGCCACCTCGCCGCGCGAGCACGAAGCGGTGCTGGAAGACCTGATGGGCAGGATCAAGATTTCCGGCACCAACTCCAACGATATCTATACCATCAGCTACAACAACCGCGACCCCAAGCTGGTGCGCGACGTGGTCCAGTCGCTGCTGACCATCTTCGTCGAAGGCAGTTTCAAGGGCAAATCGGGCGACTCGGCCAAGGCCGTGCAATTCATCGACGAGCAGATCAAGAGCTACGAGGAACGCCTGGTGGCGGCCGAGAACACCGTCAAGGAATTCAAGCTGCGCAACGCCGGCCTGCTGCCGCGCCAGGGTGTCGATTACACGGGCCAGCTGGCCATTGCCGGCGACGCCCTCAACGCGGCCCGGCTGGAGCTGGCCGAAGCGGAGCAGGCGCGCGCCGCCATCAAGGCCCAGATCAGCGATCCCAAGCCGGGCGCCCTGCGCGCCGCCTTCATCCGCAATCCCGAGCTGGACACGCGCATCGCCGCCGTCTACAAGAACCTCGACGCGCTGCAGCTGCAGTACACCGAGCTGCATCCCGACGTGGTGGCGGCGCGCCGCCTGCTGGCCCAGCTCGAAGCGCGCAAGCTCGAAGAGAGCCGCAGCGACGGCGACACCGATCCCGGCCGCAACTACAGCCCCATGCTGCAGCAGCTAAAGGTGGCGCTGACTGAGGCCGACGCAAAAATCGCCGCCGTGCGCGTGCGCGTGGCCGAGTACACCATGCGCCACGAGCGCCTGCAAATGCAAAGCAACGCCGTGCCGGAAGTCGAATCGCAGCTGGCGCAGCTGAACCGCGACTACGAGATCAACAAACTGAACTACGAAAAGCTGATCGGCCGGCGCGAAGCGGCCAAGCTGTCGGGCGACCTCAGCTCCACGACCGAGATGATGACCTTCAAGATCATCGATCCGCCGTTCATGCCTGTGGCGCCCGTCGGCCCCAACCGCTTGCTGTTCCACAGCCTGGTGCTGCTGGGCGCGCTGCTGGCCGGGCCGGCCACGGCGCTGATGATCAGCCAGGCCCGCCCCACCTTCTCGGGTCCCGGCGCCATGCGCGAGCTGACCGGACTGACCGTGCTGGGCACGGTGTCGATGAACTGGACCGACGCGGGCCGGCGCAAGCGCCTGCGCGGCCAGTATCTGTTCGGCGCCGGGTTCGTGGCCCTGCTGTGCGTGTACGGCGCGGCGATCGTTTCGGCGCTGATGCGCTGACGGCGGGCGACGCGGCTGGCGCCATGGCGCGCCATCGGGAGTGCCTATTTTTACGGGAATTGCTGTGACAAGCCCATCAACCTCACCCAGGGAGCACCCAGTGGATACGCCCGCCCCGTCCTACCCGCCGGTCGCGCCGCTGCCGCCGGATCCGCCAGCCCAGGTCGGGCCCGCCCAATCCGGCGCCGCCCAGGATACCGACCGCGTGCGCTATGTCGACATCAACCTGGCCCGTCTGCACCAGATGGGCATGGTGACCCACGATGGCGGCCGCACCACGGCGGCGGAAGACTTTCGCATCATCAAGCGCCCCCTGCTGCGCCATGCCTATGCCGCCGTGCAGGCCGGCACCCACCATGGCAACCTGATCGTCGTCACCAGCGCCCTGCCCGGCGAAGGCAAAACCTATTGCGCCGTGAACCTGGCCATGAGCATGGCCATGGAAAAGGACCACACCGTACTGCTGGTCGACGCCGACGTGGCGCGACCGTCGGTACTCAAGGTGCTGGGCCTGCCGCCGGCGCCGGGGTTGATGGACGTGCTGCTGTCGGACCAGTTGTCGCTGCATGACATGATCCTGCGCACCAATATCCCCAATCTGAGCCTGCTGCCGGCCGGACGCAACAACAAACACGCCACCGAGCTGCTGGCCAGCCACACCATGAGCGGCCTGCTCAACGAGATCGCCAGCCGCTATCCGGACCGCATCGTCATCTTCGATTCGCCGCCCCTGCTGCTGACCACCGAGGCCAACGTGCTGGCCGCGCAGATGGGCCAGGTGGTGATGGTGATCGAGGCCGAAACCACCACCCAGCGCGAAGTGCGCGAAGCGCTGCGCCGGCTGGATAACTGCCCCCGTGTCGAACTGATCTGCAACAAGGCGCTCGCCTTCGGCGGCGGCGACTACTATGGCTACTACGACTGAGCATGCGAACGCCCTGACGTTCGACCTGGATTGGGCGCCCGACGGCCACGCCGGGCCGGGGTGCGCGCACGGCGCCGGCATCGACGACGCGCTGGCCCTGCTCGACCTGCTGGCCCTGCACGGCCTGCGCGCCACCCTGTTCGTCCCCGGCCCGCTGGCGCGCCGCCACCCCGCGCTGATGCGCCACATCGTGGCCGCCGGCCATGAGCTGGCCAGCCGCGGCTACGCCTGCGCTGGCACCCAGACCCGCTTCCAGTTCCGCCGCGACCTGCTGCGCAGCAAGGGCGTGCTGGAAGACAGCAGCGGCTGCGCCGTGCTGGGCTACCGCGCGCCGCTGTGCGCGCCGTCCGGCGCGCCAGGTTCCACGTCGGGGCGCGCCGATCACCCGGGCGCCGATCACCGGGCCACCGATCACCGGGCCACCGATCACTGGGCCGCCGACCTGCTGTACCAGCACGGCTTTCGCTACCGCGTCGCCAGCCTGGCGCCTTCGCGCGCCGGCGCCGGGCCGCGCGCGCCGGTGTATCCCAGCGGATGGCCCGGCCTGCTCGATCTGCCGCTGGCCGCGCTGCGGCTGGGCCCGTGCACGCTGCCCTGGCGCGCCAGCCCGGCCTGGCTGGCGCGCCCGCTGCTGCGCCTGATCAACGACAGCGCGCCCGTGCCCGCCGTGGTGCGCCTGCTGCCGGCGCCCCTGCAGGCCCGTCCGGCCGGCCTGGCCGCGCTGGCCCGCGCCGCCCGCTGGGACCGGGTCGACCGACTTTTCCCGGTGCTGCCATGACTGGCAACGCCGCGCGCCTGCCCGGTGCAGGTTTTTTCAACTATTGCGGAGTCCAGCATGACGACCTCACTAGAACAACCGCGGCTGGTGGTCCATCTGATCCACCAGCTCGACGTCGGCGGCCTTGAAAACGGCCTGATCAACCTGATCAGGCACATGCCGCCGGAGCGCTACCGCCACGCCATCGTCTGCATGAAGGATGACCCGGCCTACCACGCCCACATCAAGGCGCGCGGGGTCGAGATCATCAGCCTGCACAAGCGCGAAGGCAAGGACTGGGGCCATTACCTGCGCATGTTCAAGACCCTGCGCGCGCTGCAGCCGGATCTGATCCACACGCGCAACCTGTGCGGGCTGGAAGGCCAGCTGGTGGCCGCCCTGGCCGGGGTCAAGCTGCGCGTGCACGGCGAACACGGGCGCGACATGTCGGACCTGTACGGCAAGCGCCTGAAGTACCAGCTGCTGCGGCGCCTGCTGCGGCCCCTGATCGGCCACTTCATCGCCGTCAGCGTCGACCTGGAACACTGGCTGATCGACAGCGTGGGCGCCGAGCCGGAGCGCGTCTCGCAGATTTCCAACGGCGTCGACAGCATCCAATTCCACCCGCGCTTGGGGCCGCCCGCCGTGATCGGCCCGGCCGGCTTTTTGCAGGACAACGCGTTCGTCATCGGCAGCGTCGGGCGCATGGACGAGGTCAAGGATTACGCCACCCTGGTCGAAGCCTTCCTGCGCCTGATCGCCTCGCCCCATCCGGTGCACCAGCGCATGCGCCTGATGATCGTCGGCGACGGTCCGCGCCGCGCCGACTGCATCGACATGCTGACCCGCGCCGGCGCCTCGCACCGGGCCTGGCTGCCGGGCGAGCGCAGCGACATCGCCCAGCTGCTGCGCGCCATGGACCTGTTCGTGCTGCCGTCGCTGGCCGAAGGCAGTTCCAGCACCATCCTGGAAGCCATGGCCACCGGCCTGCCGGTGGTGGCCACCGCCGTGGGCGGCAATCCGGCCC
>CALRYE020000017.1:0-68685 GCA_943372275.1 Janthinobacterium lividum | reverse complement strand
ACGGCCAGTCGCAGCTGCGGATCGCCCACGCCGACGGCCAGCCGGCCGGTTTTACCCAGCTGTATCCCAGCTTTTCGTCGCTGTCGATGGCGTCCGTATTCGTGCTCAACGACCTGTTCGTCGCGCCCGCCGCGCGCCGCCAGGGTGTGGCCGGGGCCCTGCTGCGCGCCGCCACCGCGCTGGGCCACCAGCTCGGCGCCGTCGCCCTGACGCTGTCCACGGCCACCGGCAACAGCAGCGCCCAGGCCCTGTACGAGGGGGCCGGCTGGACCCGCGACACCGCGTTCTACACCTACAACCTGCGCTTGACGCCGGCTGTCAAGCCTGGTGTGCCGCAATGACCGCGCCCTACCTGATCCGTCCCCTGCGCGAGGCCGACGTGGGCGCGTTTTTCGCCCTGCTGCAAGACAAGGCCGAGTTCGACGGCTGCCCGGAAGCGCTGCTGGCGACCGATGCCAGCTTGCGCGCCGCCCTGTTCGGCCCCGCCCCCATGACGCGCGCCCTGGTTGCCGTGGTCGACGATGAGCTGGTCGGCATGGCCACCTATTACAGCATCTTCTCCACCTTCATCATGCAGCCCGGCCTGTGGCTGGACGACCTGTATCTCGATCCGGCCCACCGCGGCCGCGGCATCGGCCGCGCCCTGATGGCGCGCCTGTGCGCCATCGCCGACGCCGCCGGCTGCGCCCGGGTCGACTGGACGGTCGACGCCGCCAATCCGAACGGCAAACGCTTTTACGCCGGCCTGGGCGCCAGCATTTCCGAGCACCTGCAGCTGTGCCGCCTGAGCGCACCCGCCATCCGCCGCCTGGCCTGCGAGCACCCCAGTCACCGCGCCAGCGCGCGTCCCCCGCACCACTCCGACTCACGACCAACCATAACAATATGAATAACGCTGACACTACTCTGCAGGGAAATCACGTGTACGACCTGATCGGGATCGGCTTCGGCCCGTCCAATCTGGCGCTGGCGCTGGCCATCGACGAGCAATGCGACCAGTCGGAACTGAGCGCGCTGTTCCTGGAACAAAAGCCGCATTTCCAGTGGCATCCCAACATGCTCATCCCCGGCACCGAAATGCAGATTTCCTTTCTCAAGGATCTGGTCACGCTGCGCAATCCGAGCAGCCCGTACACGTTCCTGAACTATCTCAAGAGCGTGGGCCGGCTGTCGACGTTTTCCAACCTGCGCAGCTTTTATCCGTCGCGGCTGGAATTCAACGGCTACCTGGCCTGGGTCGCCGAACACCTGCAGCGCTATGCCCGCTACAGCCAGCACGTCACCAGCGTGCGGCCGTGCGGCAGCGAGCCCTACACCCTGTTCGAAGTGGTGTCGGAACACCTGGTCACGGGCGCCGTCGCGCGCTTTTTCGCGCGCAACCTCGTCATCGCCCCCGGCGGCATCCCGACCGTGCCCTTCCCCCTCACGAGCGAGCCGAACAGCAAGCGCGTCTGGCACAGCTCGGCCTACCTGAGCAAAATCGCCGCCTTCAAGGCCGACCCGGCCAAGCCGTACCGCTTTTCCGTGATCGGCAAGGGCCAGAGCGCGGCCGAGATCATGTTCGACCTGCACGGCAGCTTCCCCAACGCCACCATCGACTGCGTCTACCGCGGCTTTGGCCTGAAACCCTCCGACGACAGCGAATTCGTCAACGAGATCTTCGATTCGAATTTCGTCGACTTCGTCCATGCCAACCCGCCGGACCTGCAGGGCGACCTGATGACCCAGCATTACGACACCAACTACTCGGTCGTCGACTCCGACCTGATCCGCCGCCTGTACAGCATTCACTACGCGGAAAAGGTCAGCGGCCGCCAGCGCCTGTTCTTCCGCAACCTGTCGACCGTGACGGAAGTGAACGAAGCGGCGCCGGGCGAAGAGCACGGCGTACAGATCGGCTACACCGTCGCCACCGCGCCCGAACAGCAATCGCTGCGGGTCGACGCGGCCATCCTGGCCACCGGCTACACCTACCCCAACCCGCCCAAGGTGCTGGCCGAGCTCAAGGAGTGGATCCACATGGACGCGGCCACCGGCAAGGCGGTCGTCGACCGCCACTACCGGATGCAGACCGACACGCGCCTGTCGGCCGGCATCTACGTGCAGGGCTGTAACGAATCGACCCACGGCCTGAGCGACACGCTGCTGTCGATCCTGCCCATCCGCAGCGCCGAAATCCTGACCAACCTGCTCACCTACCGCCTGCTGGCGTCGAGCAAGGCGCCGCACCCGGACGACCTGCCCGCCCATGCCCCGATCGGGTGCCGCCAGTGAACCAGCAGCATGACGTGATCGTCGTCGGCGGCGGCGTCATCGGCAGCGCCATCCTGCACCGCCTGAGCGAGCGCTTCGGCGCGCGCGCGCTGCTGGTGGAGCAGGCGCGCATGGGCCAGGGCTCGACCGGCTGGTCCGGCGGCGTGGTGCGCTGCTACCACGACGATGCCCGGCTGGCCGACCTGGCCTGCGAGGGTCAGCACTATTACCAGCGCTTCGCCTGGCATACCGGCAGCGCGCTGGCCCTGCAGCGCACCGGCTTCGTGCATGCGGTGTACGCCGATCAGGCCGAGTCCGCGCAGCGCGAAGTGGCGCGCCTGGCCGACCGCATCGACATCGAGTGGCTGCCGCGCGAGCAGGCCCGGGCGCGTTTGCCGGGCATGCGGTGGGACGACGTGGCCGGCGCCGTGTTCGAGCCGCACGCCGGCCACATGGACCCGCACGCGGTCACCCGGGCCTGGATCGACGCGGCCCGGCGCGGCGGCAGCGTGGCCATGGAAGGAGTGCGCTGCAGCGGCGTGCTGACCCGGGGCGGGCGCGCCATCGGCATCCAGACCAATCTGGGGCCCTGCTACGCGCCGCGCATCGTGCTGTGCGCCGGCGCCTGGACCGCCAGGCTGGCCGCCGCCGCCAACCTGGCGCTGCCCGAGCCGGTGCACGCCAAGGCCATCCAGCTCAACGTGTTCGCCAGCGCGCACGACCTGAACGACCAGCCGGCCTTTATCGACCCGGGGGCCGGCCTGTACGGCCGCGCCGCGGGCCGCCGCCACCTGTACCTGGGCGCGCCGGTGCCCGAATGGCAGATCGATCCGGACGCGCCGGGCGAGCTGTCGATGGCCCACGTGGCGCTGACCCAGGCCCAGGGCAGCGCGCGCTTCGCCTGGCTGGCCGGCGCCACCCCGGCCGGCGGCATGCGCCGCTTCGACGCCTACACCGGCAGCGGACGCCCCCTGGTGGCAGCGTGCGCCGCTACGCCCGGGCTGATCTGGGCGACCGGGTTCAGTGGCGGCGGCTTCAAGCTGGCGCCGGCCATCGCAGCGCGGGTGCAGCACCTGCTCGCCTAGCGCTGCTTCCGCAGCGGTGCGCACCGGCACAGACTGTTAATCCGACGTTTTACTTCACGTTCTACTTTACATTTACCTTACTCTAAGCGATCCATGAACATCCTCCGCACTTCCGAACGCGCCACCGCCACCGTCTACGGCCTGCAATGCCAGGCTGCCATCGAACCCCTGGTCGACGGCAAGCTGCCGTTCGGTTCCATGCACTGCGTCGTCAAGCCGGGCCTGACCTCGAGCGTGCACAGTCACCATGAATACGAGTGCTTCTTCATCACCCAGGGCAGCGGCATCATGACCATCGGCGCCGACAGCGCGCCCGTCGCCGCCGGCGACATCGTGCGCATTCCGGCGTTCGCCGACCACACGCTGCACAACGACGCCACGCAAGACCTGCACTTCCTGACCTTTTACTGGGAAGACCTGAACGCCCTGCTGGCGCCCATCGAGGCGGCCGACGGCACCGACCGCACACTGATCTTCTCGACCCCGCCCACCCCCAACGGCGACCTGCACCTGGGCCACCTGTCCGGCCCCTACACGGGCGCCGACATCTACCGCCGCTTCCTCGAGCTGCAAGGCGCCAGCGCCTTCCACGTCACGGGGCGCGACGACAACCAGAGCTACGTGCCGCGCAAGGCGCTCGACCAGCAGCGCGCGCCAGCCGCGCTGGCCGACGACTACTCCAACCGCATCGAAGCGACCCTGGCGCGCAACGCCATCCGCGTCGACCACTACGGCAATCCCAACACCTCGCCCTACCACGTCGAACTGACCCAGCGGGTGGTGCGCGAGCTGTACGCCAAGGGCATGATCTACGCGCGCGACGTCGACGCCCTGTTCTGCGCCAGCACCGGGAACTACCTGTACGAGGCGCACGTGCGCGGCCTGTGCCCGCATTGCCAGGTCGAGTCCGACGGCAACGCCTGCGAACAGTGCGGCCGTCCCAACGATGTGACCGACCTGATCAATCCGCACAGCAAGTACGCCCCGTCCGGCGCCACCACCCGCCGCCAGGTGCGCAAGCTGTACTTCCGCATGAGCGCTTTTGCCGAGCAGCTGCGCGTCTACCACCGCGGCGTGACCATGCCGGCCCACCTGGCCGCCCTGTGCCACCGCATGCTGGAAGCGGGCCTGCCCGACATCTGCGTGTCGCACTTTTCCGACTGGGGCATCCGCGTGCCGGTCGAAGGCTACGACGACCAGCGCATCTACGTCTGGTTCGAGATGGCCGCCGGCTACCTGGCCGCGGCCCAGGAGACGGCGGAAAAATCGGCCCTGTGCCAGCCCGGCCAGGAAGGCTGGAAGCAGTTTTACGCGCGCGAGCACACCAAGGTGGTGCACTTCTTCGGCTACGACAACGGCTACTTCCACGCCGTGCTGTTCCCGGCCGTGTTCATGGCGCTGGACTGGGGCATCACCCCGCCGGCGGCGTTCGTCGTCAACGAGCTGCTCAACCTGGAAGGGCTGAAGTTTTCCACCAGCCGCGGCCACCTGATCTGGGGCCGCGACCTGCTCGACCAGGTGCCGTCCGACTATGTGCGCTACTACCTGTCGTACGTGCGTCCGGAAACCAGCAAAACCAATTTCACCCTGACCGAGTTCATGGCGGTGGTGAACGAGCAGCTGGTCGGCACCTGGCAGCACTGGCTGGGCAACCTGGTCGACAAGACCTGCAGCGCGTTCGGCGCCAAGGTGCCGGCCCCGGGCGCCTGGGCTCAGGAACACCGCGCCTATGTCGAATTGCTCAACGGCCTGCTGCAGCAAGCCGCCAAGGCCTATCAGGCGGGCGATTTCTCGCCGCAGCGCATCTGCCACCTGGCCGGCGAACTGGTGCGCGAAGCCAGGCGCTTTTCGGCCGCGCAAAGCCACTACGCCGGCAGCGCCGCCACGTTCGACCTGATGCGCACCGGCCTGGCGCTGGAACTGATGGCGGCCAAGACGCTGGCGCTGCTCATGCAGCCGATCATGCCGGCATTCTCCGACCGTCTGTGGCAGATGCTCGAAGGCGACAAGCCCATGCAGTGGAGCGCCACGCCCACCTTCGTGACGGATGGCCGCGCCCTGGCCCTGCCAACCACGCCGTTGTTCACCCCGGTACCGGAGAGCGTTCTTGACCTCTGGAAATAACCCGGTCGTGGTGGGCGTGGCCGGGCCGCTGTCGGGCCCGCGCACGGCCCATGCGCCGCTGCTGCACCGGGCCACCGCCTGCCTGCAGCAGCACGGCATCGGCTGGCGCCTGGAAGACGACGGCGCCGACCCGGTCATGGCGGTGGCCGTGGCGCGGCGCATGATCGCCCAGGGCGTCACGGCCGTGATCGGCCACTTCAACAGCGCCTGCGCCGCCGCCGTGCTGCCCCTGTACCGCCAGCACGGCATCGCCCTGCTGTTGCCGGCCTCGTCGCAGACGGGGCTGTGCGCCGGCGGCGGCGCGTTCCGGCTGTGCTCCACCGATCTGGCCCAGGCCGGATCGATGCGCGCGGCCATGGACGCGATGGGGTTGGGGCTGTGGCCAGCGCTGGGCCTAGGACCGGCCCCGGCTCTGGCCGCGGCCTCGGCGTGCGCCCCCGATGCGGTCGACATCGCCACCGACGGCAGCCCCTACGCGCAGCGGGTACTGGGCGCGCTGGTGCAGACCGGCTGGCCCACGCCGCTGCACCCGGTCGGCATCCACGCCGCGCCCGCGCCCGGCGCGCGCCTGCGCCTGGTGCTGGCCACCTGCGCCAGCGCACTGGAGGCCAACCGGATGCTGGTTGCCAGCGCCTGGAACGGCAGCGTGATCTATTCCGACGATGCCCACGTCGACGCCTTCTTCGATACGGCGGCACGGCGCTCCGGCCTGCACCAGCGCGTGATCGGTTCGCAGCGCGATTACGGCGAACTGGTCGACGATTGCTGCGCACTCGTAGCGCGCTGGCAGGCGCTGGGCGCAGGCCAGCCGCTGCCCGCCTGGCTGGCCGCCAGCGGCCGGTTTTCGGACGATGGCGACGCGCTCGACGCCGGCTGGCAACTGGAAACACTGAGCTGACGGCAGTAACGCTGCCGTTACCCTACAATGCTGCCTTTTAAGCAACCCTATCCCGCAGGCGACCCATGACGACCAGCCCCGACTACCCCACCGCCACCCCGCACCGCGTGCGCCGTATCGCCGAGCGGGCCAAATACGACCGCGCCACCGTTCATGCGATTCTCGACGCGGGCTATTTCTGCCAGATCGGCTTCGTGGCCGATGGCAGACCGGTGGTCATACCCATGACCTACTGGCGCGAGGGCGAGTATGTGTATCTGCATTCGGCCAACAAGGGCCGCTTCGCCGACGCCTGCGCCAACGGCGACATCTGCGTCAGCGTGACCCATTTCGACGGGCTGGTGCTGGGCCACAGCGCCATGAACCACTCGTTCAATTACCGCTCGGTGGTGCTGCACGGCCGGGTCGAGATCATCGCCGGACACGAAGAAAAAACCGCGGCCATGCGATCGTTCGTGGAGCAGATCATCCCCGGGCGCTGGGAGCATCTGCGACCCATCAAGGACCACGAAATCCGCGCGATCACCCTGATGCGCCTGCCGCTGGAGCAGGTTGCGGCCAAGGTGCGCGACGAGTTTCCCGACGAGGAAACGGTCGGCCCGGACTGGCCGGTCTGGGTCGGGATCATTCCCGCAACCACCCAGTTCGGCGCACCCGTGCCGGATCCGACCCGCAACACCAGCGCGCCGTTGCCCGAGCACGTGCGGCGTTACCGCGGGCGCGACAAGCGCGTCCCCCTGAGCTGAGCGGCGCCGGGATCGCGCGCAACATACCGAAGAAGTCGCTGTAACGCGCGAAACGACTGAAACAACATTGAAACACAATGAAACACCGCGGCGGTGCCCAGCGTCGCTTTCCACCATGACGCTGACCGCCTAGTCATTGTTTTATAACGCTTTTTGTCGTTAACCGCCCGGCGCCGACGGCGATCTTCGGCTGGCACGCCCCTTGCAACGTATGCGCATCACGTAACACCCGCACATACGCCAAACCATCAAGGAAGCCACCATGAAGCAAACCCGCGGCGCGCTGTTTCGCCAGGCAGTCCAGCAGGAGTCGCCCCTCCAGGTCGTCGGCACCATCACCGCTTACACGGCCCGCATGGCCGAGCAGACCGGCTACCAGGCCATTTACCTGTCCGGCGGCGGCGTGGCCGCCAATTCGCTCGGCATGCCCGACCTGGGCATCAGCACCATGGACGACGTCATCACCGACGCCCAGCGCATCACCGACGCCTGCGGCCTGCCGCTGATGGTCGATATCGATACCGGCTGGGGCGGCGCCTTCAACATCGCCCGCACCATCCGCCACATGATCCGCGCCGACGTGGCTGCCGTTCACATGGAAGACCAGGTCTCGGCCAAGCGCTGCGGCCACCGTCCCGGCAAGGAAATCGTCAGCAAGGAAGAGATGGTCGACCGCATCAAGGCCGCCGTCGACGCGCGTCACGACGAGAGCTTCGTCATCATGGCGCGCACCGACTCGCTGGCCGTGGAAGGCCTGAATGCCGCCATCGACCGCGCCTGCGCCTACGTCGAAGCGGGCGCCGACATGATCTTCCCCGAAGCGATCACCCAGCTGGAGATGTACAGCCAGGTGCGCGCGGCGGTCAAGGTGCCGATCCTGGCCAACCTGACCGAATTCGGCGCCACGCCCCTGTTCACCCTGGACGAACTGCGCGCGGCCAATGTCGATATCGCCCTGTACTGCTGCGGCGCCTACCGCGCCATGAACGCGGCGGCACTGAACTTCTATAAGACGCTGCGCGCCGAAGGCACCCAGAAAAACGTCGTGCCGACCATGCAAAGCCGCATGGAGCTGTACGACTACCTGGGCTACCACGAGTACGAGCAAAAGCTCGACTCGCTGTTCGCCCAGGGCAAAGCCAAATAAGCACCACAAGATCAGTCAAAAAAAATCAATTCAGGAGAGACCATGAACGACATCACCAAGCCGTCCGACGCCGCCGCATTCAAACCCAAAAAATCGGTGGCACTGTCGGGCGTCACCGCCGGTAACACGGCGCTGTGCTCGGTCGGCAAAACCGGCAACGACCTGCACTACCGCGGCTACGACATTCTGGACGTGGCCGACAGCTGCGAATTCGAAGAAATCGCCTACCTGCTGGTGCACGGCCGCCTGCCCAACGAGGGCGAACTGCGCGGCTACAAGGCGCGCCTGCGCTCGCTGCGCGGCCTGCCCCAGGCGGTCAAGTCGGCGCTCGAAGCGCTGCCCGCCGCCAGCCACCCGATGGACGTGATGCGCACGGGCGTGTCGGCGCTGGGCTGCGCCCTGCCCGAAAAGGACGACCACAACATCCCCGGCGCGCGCGACATCGCCGACCGCCTGATGGCCTCGTTCGGCTCGATGCTGCTGTACTGGTACCACTTCAGCCACAACGGCAAGCGCATCGAGGTCGAGACCGACGACGACTCCATCGGCGGCCACTTTCTGCACCTGCTGCATGGCCACAAGCCGCGCGACAGCTGGGTCAAGGCCATGCACACCTCGCTGATCCTGTACGCCGAACACGAATTCAACGCGTCGACCTTTACCGCCCGCGTGATCGCCGGCACTGGCTCGGACATGCATTCGGCCATCACGGGCGCCATCGGCGCGCTGCGCGGCCCCAAGCACGGCGGCGCCAACGAAGCCGCGTTCGACATCCAGAAGCGTTACGACACCCCCGACGAAGCCGAAGCGGACATCCGCAACCGGGTCGCCAACAAGGAAGTCGTGATCGGCTTCGGCCACCCGGTCTACACCGTGTCCGACCCGCGCAACGTGGTGATCAAGGAAGTGGCCCGCACGCTGTCGCACGAAGTGGGTTCGACCAAAATGTTCGACATCGCCGAGCGGCTGGAAACGGTCATGTGGGACATCAAGAAGATGTTCCCCAACCTGGACTGGTTCTCGGCCGTGTCGTACCACATGATGGGCGTGCCGACCGCCATGTTCACGCCGCTGTTCGTCATCTCGCGCACCTCGGGCTGGGCCGCCCACGTGATCGAGCAGCGCGTCGACAACAAGATCATCCGCCCGAGCGCCAATTACGTCGGCCCGGACGACCTGACGTTCGTGCCGCTGGCCGAACGCGCATAAAGGGTTCGCCATGTCCAACCCCATCCCCATTCCCATCAACAGCGCCTGGCGCGAGCGCCTGCCCGGCACCGCGCTGGACTATTTCAACACCCGCGCCGCCGTCGACGCGATTCAACCCGGCGCCTACGACAAGCTGCCTTACACCTCGCGCGTGCTGGCCGAGAACCTGGTGCGGCGCTGCGACCCGGCCACGCTGAACGCGTCGCTAGCGCAGTTCATCGAACGCCGCCGCGACCTGGATTTCCCGTGGTTCCCGGCGCGCGTGGTCTGCCACGACATCCTGGGCCAGACCGCGCTGGTCGACCTGGCCGGCCTGCGCGACGCCATCGCCCTGCAAGGCGGCGACCCGGCGCTGGTCAATCCGGTCGTGCCGACGCAGCTGGTGGTCGACCATTCGCTGGCGGTGGAATGCGGCGGCTTCGATCCCGATGCCTTCGAGAAGAACCGCGCCATCGAGGACCGCCGCAACGAAGACCGCTTCGACTTCATCAACTGGACCAAGAAGGCGTTCAAGAACGTCGACGTGATCCCGCCCGGGAACGGCATCCTGCACCAGATCAATCTGGAGCGCATGTCGCCGGTGATCCAGGTCGATGGCGGCGTGGCCTACCCGGACACGCTGGTCGGCACCGACTCGCACACCCCGATGGTCGATGCGCTGGGCGTGATCGCCATCGGCGTGGGCGGCCTGGAAGCGGAGAGCGTGATGCTGGGCCGCGCATCGTGGATGCGCCTGCCCGACATCATCGGCGTGCGCCTGACCGGCAAACCGCAGCCGGGCATCACCGCCACCGATACCGTGCTGGCCTTGACGGAATTCTTGCGCAAGCAAAAAGTGGTGTCGTCGTACCTGGAGTTCTTCGGCGAAGGCGCTGCACACCTGACCCTGGGCGACCGCGCCACCATCTCCAACATGGCGCCGGAATTCGGTTCCACCGCGGCCATGTTCTACATCGACGAACAGACCATCAAGTACCTGAAACTGACGGGGCGCGAGGATGCCCAGGTCGCGCTGGTGGAGACCTACGCCAGGCAGGCGGGCCTGTGGGCCGACAGTCTGGCCAGCGCCGAATACGAGCGCGTGATCAGCTTCGACCTGTCGTCGGTGGTGCGCAACATCGCCGGGCCGTCCAATCCGCACAGCCGTGTGCCCACGTCCGAACTGGCCGCGCGCGGCATCAGCGGCGTCGTGGAGAACGAACCGGGCCTCATGCCCGACGGCGCCGTCATCATCGCCGCCATCACCAGCTGCACCAACACCAACAACCCGCGCAACATGATCGCCGCCGGTCTGATCGCGCGCAACGCCAACCGCCTGGGCCTGACCCGGAAACCCTGGGTCAAAAGCTCGCTGGCGCCCGGCTCCAAGACGGTCGAACTGTATTTGCAGGAGGCGGCGCTGCTGCCGGAGCTGGAGCAGCTGGGCTTCGGCGTGGTGGCGTTTGCCTGCACCTCGTGCAACGGCATGAGCGGCGCGCTCGACCCGGTGATCCAGGACGAAGTAGTCAAGCGCGACCTGTACGCCACCGCCGTCCTGTCGGGCAACCGCAATTTCGACGGGCGCATCCACCCGTACGCGAAGCAAGCCTTCCTGGCGTCGCCCCCGTTGGTGGTGGCCTATGCGATTGCCGGCACGATCCGCTTCGACATCGAAAAAGATGTGCTGGGACTGGACCAGCACGGCCAGCCGGTGCGCCTGGCCGACATCTGGCCGGGCGACGACGAGATCGACGCTATCGTCGCCTCCAGCGTCAAGCCGGAGCAGTTCCGCAAGGTCTACATCCCCATGTTCGCCAAGGAGCTTGACGACGGCGTGACCGTCAAGGCGCTGTACGACTGGCGCGAGCAAAGCACCTACATCCGCCGTCCGCCCTACTGGGAAGGCGCGCTGGCCGGCGCCCGGCCGCTCAAGGGCATGCGCCCGCTGGCCGTTTTGGGCGACAACATCACCACCGACCACCTGTCGCCGTCGAACGCCATCATGATGGATAGCGCCGCCGGCGAATACCTGGCCAAGATGGGCTTGCCCGAAGTCGACTTCAATTCGTATGCCACGCACCGGGGCGACCACCTGACGGCGCAGCGCGCCACCTTCGCCAACCCGACCCTGAAGAACGAAATGGTCAAGGTCGACGGCAAGGTGCAGGCAGGTTCCCTCACCCGCATCGAGCCGGATGGCCGGGTCACGCGCATGTGGGAAGCCATCGAAACCTACATGCAGCGCAAGCAGCCCTTGATCATCATCGCCGGCGCCGACTATGGCCAGGGTTCCTCGCGCGACTGGGCTGCCAAGGGCGTGCGCCTGGCCGGCGTGGAAGCCATCGCCGCGGAGGGTTTCGAGCGGATTCACCGCACCAACCTGGTGGGCATGGGCGTGCTGCCGCTGGAGTTCAAGGCGGGCACCGACCGCAACACGCTGGCGATCGACGGCTCCGAAACCTACGACGTGATCGGCCACCGCGAGCCGGGCGCCACGCTGACCCTGGTCATCACGCGCAGCAGCGGCGTGCAGCTGGAAGTGCCCGTCACCTGCCGCCTCGACACGGCGGAAGAAGTATCGATCTACGAAGCGGGCGGCGTGCTGCAGCGCTTCGCGCAGGACTTCCTCGAATCGACCAAGGCGGTGCACTGATGGCGACCATTCCACTGGATCTTCCAATGAATATTCCACCGAGCCGTCCACTGGCGCATGCTCCGCAGCTGCGCATCCCCGCCACCTATATGCGCGGCGGCACCAGCAAGGGCGTGTTCTTCTGCCTGCGCGACCTGCCGCACAGCGCCCAGGTGCCGGGTGCCGCGCGCGACGCACTGCTGCTGCGCGTGATCGGCAGCCCCGACCCCTACGGCAAGCAGATCGACGGCATGGGCGGCGCCACCTCCAGCACCAGCAAGGCGGTGATCCTGTCGGAGAGCCTGCAGCCCGACCACGATGTCGACTACCTGTTCGGCCAGGTCGCTATCGACAAGCCCTTTGTCGACTGGAGCGGCAACTGCGGCAACCTGTCGGCGGCGGTGGGCGCGTTCGCCATTCAGGCGGGCCTGGTCGCTCCCGACCGCATTCCGCGCGACGGCGTGGTGGCGGTGCGCATCTGGCAGGCCAACATCGGCAAGACCATCATCGCCCATGTCGGCGTGGCCGATGGCGCGGTGCAGGAGACGGGCGACTTCGAACTCGATGGCGTCACCTTCCCTGCCGCCGAGGTGCAGCTTGAATTCATGGACCCGGCCGCCGAAGAGGATGGCGCGGGCGGGGCCATGTTCCCGACCGGGAACGTGGTCGACGACCTGGAGGTGCCCGGCATCGGCACCTTTAAAGCGACCATGATCAACGCCGGCATTCCCACCGTGTTCGTCAATGCCGACGCGATCGGCTACACGGGCACGGAACTGCAGGACGCCATCAATGGCGACGCGCAGGCGCTGGCGCGCTTCGAGACCATTCGCGCCTACGGCGCCGTGCGCATGGGACTGATCAAGCACGTCGATGAAGCGGCCAGCCGCCAGCACACGCCCAAGGTGGCCTTCGTGGCGCCGCCGCAGGGTTACACGTCGTCCAGCGGCAAGCAGGTCGACGCCGGCGACATCGACCTGCTGGTGCGCGCCCTGTCGATGGGCAAGCTGCACCACGCCATGATGGGCACGGCCGCTGTGGCCATCGGCACCGCCGCCGCCATTCCCGGCACGCTGGTCAACCTGGCTGCCGGTGGCGGCGCACGCAGCGCGGTGCGCTTCGGCCATCCGTCCGGCACCTTGCGCGTGGGCGCCGAAGCGGTAGAGGTGGACGGCCAGTGGGGCGTCAAGAAAGCCATCATGAGCCGCAGCGCGCGGGTGCTGATGGAAGGCTGGGTGCGCGTGCCGGCCGATACCATGTAAGGCCGCGCCGGCGCCGTCACGCCGTGTGGCGGCGCATTGGCAGCGCAGTGACAGCGCGCTGGCAGCGAAGTTGCAACGAGTTTGCACCGAGGTTGCAACGAGGTTGCAGCGAGGTTGCACCAAACCGCTACGTCACCACCACATACTGATTGCCGCCGGCCGCCTTGGCCTTGTACAGCGCGGCGTCGGCGTCCAGCGCCAGCATGCGCGCAGTGGGCGCGCGCTTGCCGCACCAGGCGATGCCGATGCTGGCCGTGACATCGCGGAAGTCGCCATCGAGTTCGAACGGCCGCGCCATCGCCTCCACCAGCTTCTGCCCCACCAGCTCGCATTCGCCGACCGAATTGACGTTCTCCAGGATGATGGTGAATTCGTCGCCGGCCAGCCGGCTGACCGTGTCGGTCTTGCGCACGCACTCGCACAGGCGGCGCGCGAATTCCTTGAGCACCTCGTCGCCGCTGGCGTGGCCCAGCGTGTCGTTGATTTCCTTGAAGCGGTCGATGTCCAGGTACAGCAGCGCCATCGAATCGGGCGTGCGCCCGGCGCGGTTGATCGCAGCACCCAGCTGCACCTCATAGCTGCGCCGGTTGGGCAGGCCGGTCAGCGAATCGGTGTTGGCCAGTTCGCGCAGCGCCACTTCCTGGCGCCGCGCCGCGGTCACGTCGTCCGACAGGACGTAGGCCCCCACCACCCGGCCGGCGCGCAGATGGGGAATGAACACCGAGCGCACCACCCGCGTGGCGCCCCGGTGGACCACGTCCAGATCGAGCTGCACGGTTTCCCCCGCCAGGCAACGCTGGAAGAACGGCGCGCGGGCGCGCGAAAACTCGCTGCCGAACACTTCCCTGACCGTGCGTCCGACCATGGCGTCGGGCCCCACGCCGAACCACTGTTCGTAGAGCGCGTTGGCGAAACCATAGCGGGTCTCGCGGTCGATGTAGGAAATCAGCACGGGCAGGTTGTTGGCGATCGTGCGCAGCCGCTCTTCGCTCTCGCGCAAACGGTTTTCGCTGATCTTGCGCGCGGTGATATCGTACGACATCGCATAAAAGCCGTTGGGCGTGCCCTGCGCGTCCAGATTGGGGATCAGCGAAGCCAGATAATGCATGTCCTGCCCGGCCACCACCGTATCGGCTTCGAAGCGCACTCGGTGCCCCGCCATCGCCGCCCGGTAGTGCGGCTCGAATGCGTCGAACTGCCCGTCCGGATAGCCTTCCCGCACCGGCCTGCCCAGCAAGGCGTCACGCG
Source organism: Janthinobacterium lividum (assembly GCA_943372275.1). GTDB lineage: Bacteria > Pseudomonadota > Gammaproteobacteria > Burkholderiales > Burkholderiaceae_D > Telluria_A > Telluria_A lividum_A. Next base: position 54,102 of record CALRYE020000017.1, on the reverse strand, counting down.
GCCTGCCGTAGAACGCGGCCGCCAGCGAATTGACGAAATTAAAACAGCCGTCGCGGTCCACCTGCGCGATCACCGTGGGCAGATTCTCGGTGATGGCCAGCAGATGCTGCTCGCTGGCGCGCATCTGGCGGCGCGAGGCGCTCAGTTCCGTCACATCTTTCAGCGCCAGCACGGCGCCCAGCGGCTCGCCGCTATGGCTGGCCAGCGGACAGCCGGACGCCAGAAAGCTGCGCTTGACGCCGCCCACCGCCACCACCACCTCGGCATCGTGCAGGGTTTCGCCGTTCAGCGCCCGCCACAGCGGGATCTGGTGCGGCGCCAGCAGGGTCTTGCCGTCGCCCGCGTACAGCTGAAAATGTTCGACCCAGCCGGCATGCGGCAATTCATCCGCGGGCAAGCCATGGATTTCGCGCAGCGCGCGGTTCACCAGCGTCATTTCGCCAGTGGCCGAGCAGGCCAGCACGCCCACGTCGATGGTGTCGAGCACCGCGTCGAGCAGCTGCTGCTTCTCTTCGGCGGCGCGCTGCGTGCGCAGGCGTTCGGTGATGTCGTGCATGAAGGCGCCGAAAAACACCCCGTCGCCGCAGGGGAAGGCCGTGATCGTCATCTCGATCGTGATCTCGCGGCCCGAGCGGGTCAGTGCCGGCATGTTGACCATGCGGTTGGCCACCTTGCCGCTGCCGGTGGCGCGATAACGCTGCATGCCCGCCAGGTGCGCCGCGCGCAGCCGTTCGGGCACGATGGTATCGGCCAGCGGGCGCCCCGCCACTTCGTCGTGGGTCCAGCCGAAGGTGCGTTCGGCCGAGCTGTTCCAGTCGACGATCAAGCCGTTGTCGTCGGTGCTAACAAAGGCGCTGAACGACAGTTCGATGATGGTGCGGTTGCGCGCCTCGCTCTCGGCCAGCGAGGCGGTGCGCCGCGCCACCTGATTTTCCAGGTCGGCATTGAGCGCTTGCAGCGCCCGTTCGGCCTGTTCGCGCGCGGCCAGCGCGGCGCCCTTGATCAATTCGTCTTCCACGATCTGCGCCAGGTCGCGCAGCTGGCCCCGTTCCTGCTCGCCGAACTGGCGCGGCGCGTGATCGATGATGCACAAGGTGCCCACCGGCTGGCCGTCGGCGGCGTGAACCGGGCAGCCCGCGTAGAACCGCACGAACGGCGCGCCCAACACCAGCGGGCTGTCGGCAAAACGCACGTCCAGACACGCGTCGGGCACCACCAGCGTCTCGTCGCCGGCGACCGCATAGGTGCAGAACGACACCGAACGCGGCGTCTGGCGCACGTCGAAGCCCACGCTCGACTTGAACCACTGGCGCTCATGGTCGATCAGCGACACCATGGCCACGGGCGCGCGGAACACGGCCGCGGCCAGCCGCGTGACGCGGTCGAAGCGCTCTTCCGGGGGCGTGTCGAGAACGCCCAGCGCATCGAGCGCGCATTGGCGGCGCTCTTCCTTGCTGGTGGTCGGATTCATGGACGGTATCAGGAACCCCGGAGGGCGGACGGCATCGATTGTTGCAGCTTAGCAAAATTTGAGCGCAATGGATCAGCTGCCTGCGAATATGGCGGTGGAGTGTTGCCAAATGGTCGTCCGTGCGCCCATTACTTGCCAGATTTTCACTTGAAAAGCGCCCGCCAGCGGCGTGCCGCGCCAGGCGAACGCGTGCCGGCCTGCCTGATTTCATTCCGTGTCTTGGTTGTTTTCACAATTGCCGCACTCGCGGAATGCTCGCAGAATAGGCTGGCAACAGACTGACTGGCGTACCATAAACGTCGGCAAATTCAATAACAACCGGTGCGGCCCCCTGTGGACGCCATGCCCACGCCGCCTTGTGCGCGTCGTGGGACGCGTGCACGGGCGACGGCGGCACACGAGGGGACAGCGTCATGAAATTGAGTAAATCACTTTCCGGTTTCGGTCTGCTGATCGTGCTGGGCGCTTGCGGCGGCAGCGGCGCGGTGGCGCCGGCGGCTGCACCAGCCCCCTTGCCTGTTACCCCAGTCACCCCAGTCACCCCGCCCCGCGCCAATCCGCCTCCTGTCGCCACCGCAGCCTGCGTAATCCCGACCGGGGCAACGGTCGGCAGCAGCGGCCAGCCCTGGTGCGCCAGCCTGGCCGCGGACAGCGACGGCGACGGCTTCGGCACGCAGGGCGGCGCATCCTGCCAGATGCGCAGCAGCGCCGACGTGGTGGGCGACATGGGCGTGGGCTGGAACCTCGGCAACACCATGGACGCCACCGGCAACCGCGCCAACCCGATGGCCGACGAAACCTATTGGGGCAACCCCAGGACCACCAAGGCCAACATCGATGCGGTGAAGGCGGCCGGATTCAAGACCCTGCGCCTGCCGGTGAGCTGGGACGATCATGTCAGCGGCGCGGCGCGCACCATCGACGCGGCCTGGATGGACCGGGTCGAGCAGATCGCCAATTATGCGCTCGACAACGGCATGTACGTGATCGTCAATATTCACCACAACGATGGCTGGCAAGCGCCCACCCTGGCCAACGAGGCCGGCGCCACCGATATTCTGGTCAAGCTGTGGCGGCAGATCGGCGCGCGCTTCGACAAGTACGATCACCGCGTGATCTTCGAGACCATGAACGAGCCGCGCGTGGCCGTCAACGGCGTGGACGACTGGAGCGGCAAGCCCGAGTATTTCGAGGTCGTCAACCGCATGAACGCCGCCGCCGTGACGGCCATCCGCGCCAGCGGCGCCGCCAACGCGCGCCGCCTCGTCATGGTGCCGGGTTACGTGGCCGGACCGAACGAGGCCCAAGTGGCCGCCATCGTCCTGCCCAAGGACCGCATGCTGGCGCTGTCGGTCCACGCCTATTCGCCGTACGAATTCGCGCTGAACCAGAAAGGCACGGCGAGCTTTTCCGGCGAAGCGGAACTCGATGCCATGTTCGAGCGCCTGAACCGCAAGTTCGTCGCCGCCGGCGTGCCGGTGGTGATGGGCGAATGGGCTTCGACCAACAAGAACAACCTGGCCCAACGCATCCAGCACGCCGATTACTTCACCCGCGCCGCGCGCAGGCTGAACATCCCGACCATCTGGTGGGATAACGGCAATGCTGCCTATTCGGCCACCTCGACCGACATCATGGGCCTGCTCGACCGCACAACAAATACCTGGATCTACCCGGACATCGTCGCCGCCGCCACCTGCCGCGCGAAAAACTAAAAGGAATCACCATGATTGACAAGATAGGCGCCCGGTCGCCCGGCGTTGCGCTGCTGTGCGTCGCAGCCGCTTTGAGCGGATGCGCCACGCCACACCACCCCGCCCGACTCGAGGTCTACAACGCCCAACCGCTGCCAGGCTACCGCGTCGCCGTGGCCGACTTCGAAGCCTCGGCCGTGCTCGAGGGCGCCGCGGCGCTGGTACCGAAACCGGGCACGCCCAAGGTACCGTCCAGCGTGGTGGGCGCGCAGAAGTCGGCCAGGAACGGCGCCGGCGACGCGCTCACGCTGCACTGGACCGATGCCTGGTACGCCAGCCTGCGCGTGCAGGATGGCGCCCCGGTCGACCTGCGTCCGTATGTGCAGGGTGGCGTGCTGGCGTTCGACATCAAGGTCGACGACTTGGCACAGGGCGGCGTGTCGTTCAAGGTCGGCTGCGGCAAGGATTGCGAGCGCCAGGTGCCGTTTCTGGTGCCGGGCCGCGCCCTGCAGGGCAAGGGCTGGCAGCGCCTGGTCCTGGCCATGCGCTGCTTCGCGCGCGAGGGCGACGACTTCAGCGCCGTCACCCAGCCGTTCACGATGGACGCCAGCGGCACCGGGCGCGTGAGCGTGGCCAATATCGCCTTCCAGCGCAGCGGCACGCCCAACGCCGCCTGCCCCGACTATCGCACCGTGTCGGTCACACCCGACATGCTCAACGAATCGTGGTCGGTCAACTGGTGGCTGCCGCGCCACCAGCGAAAGCTGGCCGAGATCGCCGCCATGAAGGCGCGCAACGAGAATCCCGAGGTGATTTTCATCGGCGACTCGATCACGGAAAATTGGGAGAAAGACGGCGCCGCGGTCTTTGCCCGCAACTACACCAAATACAAGGCGCTGGCGTTCGGCTTCGGCGGCGACCGCACCGAAAACGTGCTGTGGCGCCTGCAGCACGGCGAAGTCGACGGCATCAAACCCAAGGTCGCCGTGCTCATGGTCGGCACCAACAACACCGGGTCGCGCCAGGAAAACCCCGTCACCACCGCGGCCGGCATCAAGCGCAATATCGACGAACTGCAACAGCGCCTGCCGGACACCACGATCCTGCTGCTGGCGATCTTCCCGCGCGACGCCACCCCGCAAGGCCCGCTGCGCCAGATCAACCAGAAGGTCAACGCCATCATCTCGACCTATGCGGACCACAAGCGCGTGCATTACCTCGACATCAACCAGGCCTTCCTCGACGCCGACGGCACCCTGTCCAAGGACGTGATGCCAGACCTGCTGCATCCTAACGCCAAAGGCTACGACATCTGGGCCACGGCCATGGCGCCGGCACTGCAACGTCTGCTGGGCCAGCCATGAACTGCCCTACTCCCCGCCTCACCGCGCTGGCCATCGCCGGCGCGATCGTAACCAGCGTCGCCAGCGTCACCAGCGTCGCCAGCGCGGCCGGCGCTGCCAACTACGAATGGCGCAACGTGGCCATGGGTGGCGGCGGTTTCGTCTCCGGCATCGTCACCAGCAAAACCGAGCGCGATCTGATCTACGCGCGCACCGACGTGGGCGGCGCCTACCGCTGGGACAAGCGCACTGGCCGCTGGGACCCGCTCACCGACTGGGCCTCCGACGGCGAGACTGGCCTGCTGGGCATCGAATCGATCGCCATCGATCCGAACGCCCCCAACAAGGTCTACATGCTGGCCGGCGTGGCGTATCAGAACGGCGGCAATTCGGCGCTGCTGCGCTCCGACGACTACGGGCGCAGCTTCACCAAGGTGAACGTGACCAGCCAGTTCAAGGTGCATGGCAACGGCATGGGCCGCAACGCCGGCGAAAAGCTGCAGGTCGATCCCAACGACGGCAGCATCTTATATGCCGGCACACGCGCCAACGGCCTGTTCAAAAGTACCGATGCGGGCCTGAGCTGGCGCCATCTGGCCGCTTCGCCCGTGACCACCACGGCCAACGGCAACGGCATCAGCTTCGTGCAGCTGGTCTCGTCCAGCACGTTGTTTTTCGGCGTGTCGCGCTACCCCGCCGACGGCCCCAATCTGTACCTGTCCGGCGATGGCGGCAAGACCATCGCTGCCGTTGCGGGCGGCCCGGCCGGGCTGATGCCGCAGCGCGCGGTGCTGGCCGGGGGCGATCTGGTGATCACCTACGCCAACGGCGCCGGGCCGTGGGGCGACGCCAGCCGCGGCGAAGCCATGGACCAGGGCCAGATATGGCGCTACCGTATCGATGGCGCCGCCGCGTCGGCCCGCTGGACCAACATCACCCCGCCCCTGAACCGCGCCTACGCCGGCATCACCGTCGACCCCAACAACGCCAAACGCATGGTGGTTTCGACCATTAACTACTACCAGCCGCAGCGCCCGTTCGGCGACAAGCTGTTCCTGACGGTGGACGGCGGCGCCAGCTGGACCGATATTTTTTCGCACGGCTATGAAATCGATACCAACGGTGTCTCGTGGTTCAAGGGCAGCACCCAACATGGCAGTTCGATCCACTGGGCAGGCAGCGTCGAATTCGACCCATTCGACAGCAAGACCGTCATGGTGGTGTCCGGTAACGGCACATTCAAGACCTCCGACATCGGCGCCAAGCCGGTGGCGTGGCGCTTCAACGTGCTGGGGCTGGAAGAAATGGTGCCGCTGGGTCTGGTCAGCATCCCCAACGGTCCGCTCATTTCCGTCATCGGCGACTACGACGGCTTCCGCCACACCGACGTGACGCGCTACGGACCGATACATTCGCCGCCCATGGGCACCACCACCGGTCTGGCGGTGGCCCCGGCCGCGCCGCGCCACGTGGCGCGCGTCGGCAGCGCCATCTACCTGTCCGGCGACATGGGCGTGAGCTGGACCAAAACGGCCAGCATCAACGGCGCCAAGGGCCAGCTGGCCCTGAGTGCCGATGGCGCCACCTTGCTGCACAGCCCTGAGAACACCTCGACCAGCTTTCGCTCGCGCGACGCCGGCGCCAGCTGGACCGTCATCGACGGCCTTGGCGTGCGCAATGCCCACCCGGTGGCCGATCCGCTCGACGCGGCGCGCTTTTACGCCCTCGCCGGCAACGCCTTCATGGCCAGCACCGACGGCGGCGCCAGCTTCCGGACCATGGCTCAACTACCGGGCGCCAAGGGATCGAAAGTCATCCGCGCCGCGCCTGCGCGCAGCGGCGACGTCTGGGTACCCTTGTACGAGGGCGGCCTGATGCGCACCATTGACGGCGGCAAGTCGTTCAGCAAGCTGGCCGGCGTCAGCCACGCCAGCGCGGTCGGCTTCGGCAAAGCCGCGCCCGGGCAGTCGTATCCCACCATATTTATCTGGGGCACCGTGGGCGGCGCGCGCGGCATGTACTGCTCCACCGACAGCGGCGCCAGCTGGGCCCGCATCAACGACGACGCCCATCAATACGGCGGACCGGGCAACGGCCAGTTCGTCGTCGGCGACATGAACACCTTCGGCGTGGTCTACATGAGCACCGCGGGGCGCGGCATCGTGTACGGTCAACCCATCAAGACCACCAGCGGTTGCCAAAAAATGTAGCAAAAACAATATTAAGGCTTAAATAACGTTTTTACTCAACCGGAATAATGAATTTCACCAACGAAACTAATATGAAAATACCGACGGGCCAGTCCTTCGTCCTCGCGCGGCCGACGGCGATCATCGCCGCCCTGCTGATCGCGTTCCCCCTGCTGACCCCGGCCGCCATGGCCGCTCCCCAACTCACGCTGCATTACCAGCAAGCAGCTCCGGACACTGCGCAAGGCTGGGAGCGCGAAGCCCTGCCGATCGGCAACGGCCGCATCGGCGCGATGATCTTCGGCCAGCTGGCGCGGGAGCACCTGCAGTTCAACGACATCACCCTGTGGACGGGCGACGCCAAGACCATGGGCGCCTACCAGCCGTTCGGCGACGTGTTCATCAACCTGCCCGGGCACGACCAGGGCGTGAGCCACTACAGCCGCCGCCTTGAGCTGGACAAGAGCCTGCACCGGGTCAGCTACCGGCGCGCGGGCGTGACCTACCAGCGCGACAGCTTCGCCAGCCACCCGGCGCAAGCCATGCTGGTGCGCCTGACGGCCAGCCAGCCCGGCCAATACACCGGCTCGGTGGAGCTGACCGACATGCACGGCGCGCGCATCGGCGCGGCCGGCAGCCGCATTTACGCCACCGGCTCGCTGGCGGGCTATGTCAACAATCCGTCCGCGCCCAGCGGCAACGTGCTCGATTACGCCAGCCAGGTGCAGGTGCTGCACGAGGGTGGCAAGGTCGCCGTCGACGGCAACCGCATCACGTTCACCGGGTGCGATTCGGTCACCCTGGTCATCGGCGCCGGCACCAGCTACGTGCTCGACGCGGGCAGGCAGTTCCAGGGGGAGCATCCGCTGGCGCGCGTGACCGCCCAGGTCGACGCCGCCGCGGCGCGCCCGTTCGCCACCCTGCTGGCCGAGCACCAGCAGGACTTCGGCCGCCTGTTCGGTCGCGTGTCGCTGGATCTGGGCGAGGCGCCCGCGCCACGGCGCCAGCTGGCGACCGACCGCCGCCTGGAGACCTACACGGCGCACGGCAAGGACCCGGAACTGGAAGCGCAGTTCTTCCAGTACGGCCGCTACCTGCTCATCTCCAGCTCGCGCGACACGCTGCCGGCCAACCTGCAGGGGCTGTGGAACAACAACCTGACCCCGCCGTGGAATTCGGACTACCATACCAACATCAACATCCAGATGAATTACTGGCCGGCGGAACCGGCCAACCTGAGCGAACTGGCGCGCCCGTTCTTCAACTTCGTGCAAGGCATGGCGCCGGTCTACCGGCAGGTGGTGGCGGCCACCGCGGCCAGCGCCATCGCCAACCCGCAGCCGCCCGTGCCGGCCGAGAGCAACGGCGGCGCGCCCGAGGAAACCTTCGTGGGCACTTCCGGCAAGCCCGTGCGCGGCTGGGCGGTGCGCACCGAATCGAACCCGTTCGGCGCCACCGGCTGGACCTGGAACAAGACCGGCAACGCCTGGTATGCCCAGCACTTCTGGGAGCATTACGCCTTCACCCAGGACCGCACTTACCTGGCCAGCGTGGCCTATCCCGTCATGAAGGAAGTCTGTCAATTCTGGCAAGACTATTTGAAAACGCTGCCAGACGGCCGCCTGGTGGCGCCGCTGGGCTTTTCGCCCGAGCACGGCCCCATCGAGGATGGCGTGGCTTACGACCAGCAAATCATCTGGGATCTGTTCAACAACACGGTGGAAGCGGCCGACGTGCTGGGTCACGACAAGGCCTTTCGCGACCAGATCGCCGCCCTGCGCGACAAGCTGGCCGGCCCCCGGGTGGGCAGCTGGGGCCAGTTGCTGGAGTGGCTGGAAGAAAAGAACGACCCCGTGCTGGACAAGCCGGGCGACACCCACCGCCACGTCTCGCAGCTGTTCGCCCTGTTTCCCGGGCGCCAGATTTCACCCACCAAGACCCCGGCGCTGGCCGCGGCCGCCCGCACCACGCTGGAAAGCCGGGGCGACGCCGGCACCGGCTGGTCGATGGCGTGGAAAACCGCGTTCTGGGCGCGCCTGCTAGACGGCGACCGCGCCCACCGCATGCTGCGCGGCCAGTTGGCCACGCCGGGCGTGCGCGCGGCCCAGCAGAGCGGCGCTGGAACCGAGCACAATAACGCGGGCGGCACCTATGCCAACCTGTTCGATGCCCACCCGCCATTCCAGATCGACGGCAACTTGGGCGCGGTGGCGGCGATCTGCGAAATGCTGCTGCAGTCCCACAATGGCGAACTGCATCTGCTGCCGGCTCTACCCGCCGCCTGGCCCAAGGGCGCGGTCAAGGGCTTGCGTGCGCGCGGCGGTTTCGAGGTCGATCTGGCCTGGGACGACGGCAAACTGACCAGCGCGACCGTGCGCTCGGTGACCGGCAGCGGCGGTGGAATTGTGCGTTACGGCAAGCGCGTGGTGCCGCTCAAGCTGCAACCGGGCCAAAGCAAGCAACTCGGTGCGCGTCTCTGATCGATCGAGGGCAGCAATTGATTAGCTGCCTAATATCATTCGTCGTCTTGGTGATTTTCACAATTGCGGGTGCATAAGCTTACTCGCAAAATGCAATGCGTACGTGCCACCTTCCGATTTTGGTAAGGCCACTTGCTAGCAATCCGCCCCTCTTTGAAAACGTTGTCAAAGCAGTATCCGCAGCGTAGCTAGTGCGCAAGCATAAAAATAACAGTAGTTCTCGATCACACCAGGAGACCAAATGACTCACTTTAAGAAGACGGCGATCGCCATGGGCGTCGCCCAGATCGCCATGATGTACAGCGGCGCCGTGATGGCGCAAGCGGCCGACGCTCCGGCCGTCGTGGTGGTGACCGGCCAGCGCGCCGCACTGCAATCGGCCCAGAAAATCAAACAGAACTCGGACGAGATCGTCGACTCGATCGTCGCCGACGACATCGGCAAGCTGCCCGACCGTTCCGTCACCGAAGTGCTGCAACGCGTCGTCGGCGTGACCATCGACCGCACCATGAGCAAGGGCGACCCGGAGCACTACTCCGTCGAAGGCTCCAGCGTATCGATCCGCGGCCTGTCGTACGTGCGCTCGGAAATGAACGGCCGCGATTCGTTCTCCGCCAACGGAGGCCGCTCGCTCAACTTCGAAGACGTGCCGCCCGAGCTGATGGCCGGCGTGGACATCTACAAGAACCCGTCCGCCGAACAGGTCGAAGGCGCCATCGGCGGCCTGGTCAACCTGCGCACCGCGATGCCGTTCGATTACAAGGGTTTCAAGGGCGCCGTGTCGGGCCAGACCACCTACTCGGAACTGAAGGGCGGCAAGTCGTCGCCATCGGGCTCGCTGCTGCTGTCGAATCGCTGGAAAACCCCGTTCGGCGAATTCGGCGCATTGTTCGACATCGCCCAATCGGAAAGCGGCACCCGCACCGATGCCTTCCAGGTCGAGCCGTACTATCCGCGCACCGACGTCGAGCCGGGCAAGACCGTCTTTATTCCGAAAGGCGCGCAGTGGCGCACCCTGGAATTCGACCGCAAGCGCAAGGGCACCTACGGCGCCTTCCAGTGGAAGCCGAGCAAAGACCTGAACACCTCGCTGACCTATTTCAAGTCCAACTACAGGATGCAGTGGGACGAGCAGGCAATCTTCGCCGCATCGAGCCCATACGCCATCAAGGTGCAGGATGCCACCTACGACGACCGCGGCGCCCTGCTGACCGGCACCCTGTCGCAGCCAGGAGGCATCGACTTCGGCGACGATACCCGCACCGCCACGCGCGAATCGAGCACCACCGACATCGCCCTGAACGTGGACTGGCGCATCGCCCCGCAGTGGCGCTTCAAGGCCGACGTCCAGCGCATCCGCGCCACCACCGACGCCTTCGACTCCACGGTGGCAACTGCCGTGCGCATGCCGAAACAACGCCTCGACCTGACCGGCAGCCTGCCAAACATCGGCTTCGACGCGGGCGACATCGCCCACCTGGCCAATCCAAACAATTACTACTGGGCGTTCACCCAGGAGCACCTGGAGCGCGCCACCGCCGAAAGCAAAGCTCTCAAGGCCGATCTGCAATACGACTTCGACCACCCGGTGCTGCGCGATGTGCGTTTTGGCGTGCGCATGACCGAGCGTGATTCGGTCACCGAGAACTCCAACCCGAGCTACAACTGGGCAGCGATTACCCAGCCATGGCAGGGAGAGCTTGCCGGTAAGCTGGCGTACCTGAGCGACCCGCGCTTCTCGGGCAACACCCACCTGCACACCTTCGATAACTTCTTTAATGGCAAAGCCAGCGTGCCGTCGGTGATCGTCCCGGACGTCAGCCAGGCCACTGGCTACCCTGGCACGTATGCAGCGCTGCATAAATACTACGAGGTGCTGTGCCGCGAAACCGGCGGCCCGACCGCTACCTGCAACCCGTGGAAGCAGGCCGCCTTCGGCAACAACCCGGAAGGCATCAACGAACAGTCGGAAAAGACCAAGGCCTTCTACACCCAGGTGCGCTTCGGCTTCGATGATCTGGCCTATCCGATCGACGGTAACCTCGGCGTGCGTTACGTAAAGACCGATTCGACCGCGTTCGGCTACACGGTGTTCACCGCCAACGCACCACCGACCGGTACCCTGACCGGTGCGCCGATTCCCGTCATCCGGCCGTTCGCGCAGGCCCAGAACTACGACAACTCGTACAGCAATGTGCTGCCTAGCCTGAACCTGCGCATGAAGGTCAGCGACAAGCTGCAGTTCCGCTTCGCCTACGCCGGCGCCCTGTCGCGTCCGGACTTCTCGGATCTGCAAGGCTACACGTCGCTGTCGCAGTCGGCCACCACCACCACGACGACCGTCGGCCAGAACATCACCACCAACGTCGACCGCATCAACCTGACCGGTACGGCCTCGGGTAATCCGATGCTCAAGCCGACCACGTCCAAGCAGATCGATCTGACGGCGGAGTGGTACTTCGCGCCGGGCGGTTCGATCACGGCGGCCGTGTTCAACAAGCAGTTGAAAGACATCGTCGTCAAACAGGTCTACAACACCACCCTGACCGATGTGAATGGCACGCCGCAGAACTTCGTCACGACCGGCCCGGTCAACGGCGCCAAGGGCCACGCCCGCGGTATCGAACTGGCATGGCAGCAGTACTTTGAAAACCTGCCGGAATGGGCGACCGGCTTCGGCATGCAGGCCAACTTCACGTTCGTCGACAGCAAGCGCGATCTGTACAACCCGGTCTTCCAGAAGTACTGCTCGGGCGGCAGCGGCGCGGCCAACCTGAACCTGACCTTGAACGGTTGCGACACCAACGGCGAAACCTTCGGCGACCTGCCGCTGCAAAACCTGTCGCGCCAGTCGGCCAACATCGCACTGATGTTCGACCGTGGTCCGGTGTCGGCGCGCATGGCCTACAACTGGCGCTCGAAGAGCCTGCAGAACGTCAACGTGAACGGCACCCAGGGCGGTGATGGCCTCGATACCAATCCGGCCAGCCCGGGCTTCGGATCGACCAACGTGGCCTGGGGCTTGCCGACCTGGGCGGACTCCTACGGCCAGCTCGACGCCTCGCTGTTCTACAAGTTCTCCGAGAACCTGTCGGTCGGCCTGGAAGCGCAGAACCTGACCGATGCCAAATTCAAGCAGCTGATGCAGCAGCACATTGGCATGAAGGGCCGCGCATGGTTCGTCTCCGGACCGCGCTACACCGCGCAAGTGCGTTACACGTTCTGATGTAACGCGTGAAACGGCCCGCCTCGTGCGGGCCGTTTTTTGCGTTTGTGCTACATCGTTTGTGTTATATCTATGCGCTGTGCCGCCCACCGCGCCGCCAGCGCCAACCATCTATCTTGAACACCACCACATGAAGACACAACCAGTTCGCCTGATTGCCGCCATCAGCCTGATCGCCTTTTCCGCGACCGCCGTCGCGCCCTCGTTCGCCGCCAAGGCCAACACCCCCCTGCCCCACATGGTGCAGAAAGACGGCCGCCACGCCCTGATGGTGGACGGCGCACCCTTCGTCATGTTCGGCGCGCAGGCGCACAACTCCAGCAACTACCCCAAGGCACTGAAAAAGGTGTGGGATGCGACCGCCGACATGCATGCCAACACGCTCGAGATCCCCATCGCGTGGGAACAGATCGAGCCGGTCGAAGGCAAGTTCGATTTCTCCTTCGTCGACACGCTGGTGGCCCAGGCGCGCAAGAACAAAGTGCGCCTGGCGTTGCTGTGGTTCGGCACCTGGAAAAACACCGGCCCGCAATACACTCCTGAATGGGTCAAGTTCGACAACGCGCGCTTTCCGCGCATGATCGACAAGGACGGCAAGACCATCTACTGTCTGTCGCCGTTCGGCGAAGAGACGCTGAAGGCCGACAAGAAGGCTTTTGTGGCGCTGATGAACCACATCAAGAAGATCGACGGCGGCCAGCACACCGTGATCCTGATGCAGGTCCAGAACGAAGTGGGCACCTACGGGGTGGCGCGCGACTACGGCCCGAAGGCGCAGGCGGCGTTCAATCAACCGGTGCCGGCCGCGGTGCTCAAGCTGCAGAAGTCGCCCGTGCCGCTGGCCGCCAGCGGTACCTGGACCCAGGTCTATGGCGAGTACGCCGACCAGTACTTCCACAGCTATGCGGTGGCCAGCTATATCGAGGAAATCGCCAAGGCCGGCCGCGCCGTGCACAACCTGCCGATGTTCGTCAATAACGCCCTGCGCGACTCGGTCGAGCCGATGGCGCCGTGGAAGAGCAACTTCGCCAGCGGCGGACCGACCTACGACGTGATCGATATCTACAAGGCGGCCGCGCCCCACATCGACTTCATCGGTCCGGACATCTACAGTGCCGATTCGACCAAGTTCACCGCCACCCTGGACCGCTTCCAGCGTCCCGACAATCCGCTGGTGGTGCCCGAGATGGGCAACGGCGCCGAATATGCGCGCTTCACCTGGCAGGTGCTGGGCCGCGGCGCCATCGGCTTCGCCCCGTTCGGCATCGACTACGCCAGCTACAGCAATTTCCCGCTGGGCTCCAAGCAGACCGACAAGAGCATGGTCGAGCCATTCGGCAAAATCTACGCGGCGTTCCGCCCGATTGAACGCCAGTGGGCCAAGTGGGTATTCGAAGGCCGCACCTATGGCGTGGCTGAAAGCGACGCGCGCACGCCGCAGACGGTGGCCATGAAGAACTGGCAGGCGACGGTGTCGTTCCGCGAGTGGCAGTTCGGCGAAAAAGCGTTCTTCCCGAACCAGACCGAATTCCCGGCCGGGACCGAGAAGCCGAACGGCGGCACCGCGATCGCCCAGATCGGCGAGAATGAATTCATCATCCTGGGCCAGCATGCCCGCGTGAAGATCTCGCCGATCGGCGCCAACGCCGGCAAGAACGGCATGTACGCGCGCGTCGAGGAAGGCCATTTCGACGCGGCCGGCAAGTGGATCATGGAGCGCAACTGGAACGGCGACCAGACCGACTACGGCATGAACCTGCCAGCCAATCCGACTGTACTGAAGGTCAGGATGGGCATGTACTAAGCAGTCGTACCGCGGCGTCCACAAGGCGCCGCATCAACAGCGCGCCATCCGCGCGCGCAACAGCAGCAGCGTCAGTAGTAGCAGCAACCATTTTAGGAGACAAGATGCAATCAAAATCGATGATGATGACGGCCACCTGTGTGGCCCTCATCGTATCCGGCAGTGCGGCAGCAGGCAGCTTTGAAAAGAACGCCACCGGCGTGGTGATCAAGCCCGATCAGGGCGCGGCGAAAGAAGTGCGCCTTGAAGTCATGAGTGAAAATATCATCCACGTGATGAAGCTCGACCAGTCCGGCAAGGCGATCACGCCATCGCTGATGACGGTCGCCGCGCCGTGCGAATGCAAGTTCACCGTCAGCGAGAAAAAGGGCAGCTCGGTGACCCTCAATGCCGGCAAGCTGTCGGCCACGGTATCGCTCAATACCGGCGCGGTGGAATTCGCCAACGCCAAGGGCGAAGTGATTTTGAAGCAGGCCTCGGAAAGCCTGTCGCCGATCGATGTGGGCGGCAAACCCTTCATGGCGATCAAGCAGGGCTTCAACCACGGCACCAAAGAAGCGTTTTATGGCCTGGGCCAGCACCAGAACAACCAGATGAACATGAACGGCGAAGACGTGCTGCTGCAACAGCATAATATGGACGTCGCCGTGCCGTTCGTCGTCTCCGACAAGAACTACGGTCTGCTGTGGGATAACAACTCGATCTCGCGCTTCGGCGACCCCAAGCCGTACGGTCCCCTCGCGCGCGACCTGAAGCTGGTGGACGCACAAGGCAAAGCCGGCGGCCTGACCGCGCGCTACTACGTCGAAGGCAAGCTGGTGTTCACGCGCCACGAAGCCGACATCGCCTATCAGTACACCAAAGACACGGTCGAAAACTGGCCGAAGGAAGTGGGCGACATCAAGAAGCTCAAGGACGTCAAGGTTGTGTGGGAAGGCACCATCAGTTCGGACAAGCCGGGCGTGCACAAGATGCAGCTCTACTCGTCGGACTACGCCACATTGACGCTCGACGGCAAGCAGGTCCTGGACGTGTGGCGCCAGGGCTGGAACCCGTGGTATCACAACTTCGAAGTCAAGCTGGCCAGGAACAAGCCGGTCAAGCTGCACCTCGAATGGAAGACCTCGGGCGGCATGGTCACCCTGACCCATAACGACCCGCTGCCGGCGCCGGAGCGTCATTCGCTGACCTTCTCGTCCGAGATCGCTCAGGCGATCAACTACTACGTCATCAATGCGGACAATACCGACGGCGTGATCGGCGGCTACCGTCACCTGACGGGCCAGGCCCCGATGATGCCGAAGTGGGCCTACGGCTTCTGGCAGTCGCGCCAGCGCTACGAAACCCAGGCCCAGCTGCTCGACACGGTCAAGCAATACCGCACCCGCGGCTGGCCGCTCGACACCATCGTGCAGGACTGGTTCTACTGGCCGGAAAACGGCTGGGGTACGCACGACTTCGACAAGACCCGCTTCCCCGACCCGAAGGGCATGGTCGACGAAGTCCACAAGAACAACGCGCGCATCATGCTGTCGGTATGGGGCAAGTTCTACTCCAACACCGACAACTACAAGGAACTGGCGTCCAAGGGCCACATGTGGACCAAGAACGTCGAAGACGGCACGTTGGACTGGGTAGGCCCCGGCTACAAGAACAGCCACTTCGATCCATACGCCAAAGAAGGGCGCGACATCTACTATCGCCAGCTGAAAACCAAGCTGGTCGATCTGGGCTTCGACGCCTGGTGGATGGACAATACCGAGCCTGACGTGCATTCGAACTCCCGTTTGTCCGACTTCAAAAAGCTGATCGGACCGACCGTGCATGGTTTGGGCGAAGTGACCTTCAACTCGTACAGCCTGATGGCGACCCAGGCAATGATCGACGGCCTGCGCCGCGACCAGCCCGACACGCGCCAGTTCATCCTGTCGCGCTCAGGTTTCGCCGGCATCCAGCGCAATGCGGTGGCGGTGTGGAGTGGCGACACGGTCGGCCGCTGGAACAACCTGTACGACCAGATCTCGTCGGGCGTGAACTTCTCCATGTCGGGCATTCCGAACTGGACCCACGATATCGGCGGCTATGCGCAGGAAACCCGGTTCCAGAGCGGCGACATCGGCTCGGCCCAGGAAAACCGCAACGTCGGTGGCGCGCAGGTCAAGGCGGAAGACATGAAGGAATGGCAGGAGCTGAACCTGCGCTGGTTCCAGTTTGCCGCCTTCAGCCCGTTGTTCCGTTCGCACGGCGAAGTGGTCAAGCGCGAGATCTACAATATCGCGCCGGAAGGCTCCGAAATGCGCGACTCCATGGTCTGGTACCTGAAGCTGCGCTATCGCATGATGCCGTACATTTACGCCAACGCGTCGGACATCTATTACAACTCGGGCACCTTGATGCGCGGGCTGGTGATGGACTTCCCGAAGGACAATCAGGTCAAGAACATCAAAGACCAGTATCTGTTCGGGCGCGACATGATGGTGGCGCCGGTCAGTGAGTACGGTGCGCTGGAGCGCTCGGTCTACATGCCGAAAGGCGCCAACTGGTACGACTTCAATACCGGCGCGCTGTACAAGGGCGGCTCGACCGTCAAGGTCAAGGCGCCGCTGGCGCGCATGCCGGTGATGATCAAGGCGGGCGCGATCGTGCCGATGGGTCCTGTGATGCAGTACGTGGATGAGAAGCCGGATGCGCCGATCACCCTGAACGTGTACACGGGCGCCAACGGCAGCTTCAGCCTGTATGAAGATGACGGCGTGACGAACGCCTATACGCGTGGTGAATTTTCGCGGATTCCGCTGGCTTACGACGACAAGACCGGCACCGTCACGATCGGTGCGCGCACCGGCCAGTACAAGGGCATGGTCACCAAGCGCGAGTTCCGCGTGCGCTTCATCAAGCCGGGCATGTCGAGCGCCGACACGCTGGACGCGTCGGACAAGACGGTTGGCTACGATGGCAAGGCTGTGACGATCAAGATGTAAGCTGTAGATCGTCGCATAAACAAAAAAACCCGCCGGGTCGAACTGGCGGGTTTTTTTTGATGATATTCACGGGTTCCTGATCAAAAACGCCGCATCAGTGCACCATCACCGTTTGGAGCCGTCATCCCAGCGAACGCGGGGACCCATAGAACCTCAACTTACAGTCAGCATGGGTCCCCGCTTTTTCGCGGGGAGTCAGGCTGAGCAATGTGAAGCATGACGGCTCGGCGGGTGGGAGTGTATGGTTGCTATACCTGCTGTACCTGCTGTACCTGCTGTACCTGCTGTACCTGCTGTGTATACGGCCCACCCTCAAGCCCGTGGAAGAATCAAGCCTTAGCCAGCTCGCGCTCCACGGCCGCCACCAGCTCCGGATGATCCGGTGTCACGTCGGGATTAAACCGCGCCACCACACTACCATCGCGACCGATCAAGAACTTCTCGAAGTTCCACAGCACCTCATCGGGCGCGCCGCCCTTGATGCCATAGCCTTCCAGCTTGGTGCGCATCGCACCCTGGTTCGGATCCTGCGCCGCCGGCTGCGCGGCAGTCAGCGCAGCATACAGCGGATGCTGCTCCGGCCCCTTGACCGACACCTTCTGCGCCAGCGGGAACTTGACGCCGAAAGTCCCCGTGCAGAACTCGACGATTTCTTCATTGGTGCCCGGTTCCTGCGCACCAAAATCATTGGCGGGAAAGCCCAGCACCACAAGACCCTCGCCCTGCTTCGACTCGAACAGCTTCTCGAGTCCATCGTACTGCGGCGTCAACCCGCACTTGGACGCGACGTTCACCAGCAACACGACTTTGCCGCGATAGCTGTCCAGCGTGGTCTCGCTGCCATCCATGGCGCGAAACGGAATAGTGGAAACAGTACTCATCAGGAAGCTCCTCTTAACGTGAGTGGAAATGGTACACCAGACTGGCGAATCGCATCGGCAGCCGCGCATTCAAGGGCTAATCCGGCGTAAACACCAGCAACTGCGCGCCGTCGCTCACCTGGTCGCCGGTGGCGAACAGCAGCTCATCCACCACCCCATTGGCGGGCGCCACAATGGTGTGCTCCATCTTCATCGCTTCCATGATCAGCAGCGGCGCACCCTTCTCGACCTGTTGCCCTGGCCTGACCGCAAAGGCGACGATCTTGCCCGGCATAGGCGCAGTCAGGCGCCCCACTTCCGCTTCCGCCTGACCGGCATGCGCCAGCGGATCGGGGTAGTTCAAGGTCGTATGGCGACCCTGGTAAAACACATGGATGGCGTCGCCCTCGCGCACCACATCGGCGCGCAGCGTGCGCCCGGCCAGATCGACCGTCAGGCTGGCGTTGCCGGCCGCGCCGCCAACGATGCGCAGCGCGACCGCGCCATCGCCCTGCTGCAGGCGCCAGCCATGATCGTCATACTCGACCGCCATGGCATAGCTCTGAAGCTCGTCGCTGAAGGCGAACGTGCGGCGCTGCCGGTTGTTCAGGCGCCAGCCGCTGGTGGCGCCCCATGGATCGTTGGAACGCGCAGGCACGGACTCCGAGCGCAGCAGCCCGGCCGCAGCCAGCGCCAGCACGTCCGCGTCGGGCACGCGGGCCGGCGGGAACAGCACATCCTGATTGCGCTCGATCAGACCAGTGTCCAGATCGGCCTGCGCAAACGGCGCGCTGCCGATCAAGCGCTGCAAGAAGGCGATGTTGGTGGCAGGACCGGTCACCTGATACGCCGCCAGCGCGCGCGCCATGTTCGCCAGTGCCGCCGTACGGTCCTCGCCCCACACGATCAGCTTGGCAATCATGGGATCGTAATACGGCGAGATAGTGTCGCCCTGGCGCACGCCCGAATCGATACGCACCGTGGCCGGTGCACCGCCGGTGCCACCCAGCTGGAACGCCACCGCCTGCGGCGTGCGCAGATGGCGCAGCGTGCCGATCGACGGCAGGAAACCCTTCTCGGGATTCTCCGCGTAGATGCGCGCTTCGATGGCGTGGCCGCGAATGGCCAGCTGCTCCTGCGACTTGGGCAGCGGTTCACCCGCCGCCACACGCAGCTGCCACTCGACCAGATCGGTCCCGGTGATCATTTCGGTGACCGGGTGCTCGACCTGCAGGCGGGTGTTCATCTCCATGAAGTAGAACGTGCCATCCTGGTTGGCGATAAACTCCACCGTGCCCGCGCCCACGTAGCCGACCGTCTTGGCCGCGGCCACGGCGGCCGCACCCATCTCGGCGCGGCGCGCCTGCGACAAGCCGGGCGCGGGCGCTTCTTCCAGCACCTTCTGGTGGCGCCGCTGCACCGAGCAGTCGCGCTCGAACAGGTAGACGCACTCGCCGAACGTGTCCGCGAACACCTGGATCTCGATGTGGCGCGGCCGGCTCAGGTACTTTTCAACGAGTACCTTGTCGTCGCCAAAGCTGCTGATCGCCTCGCGCTTGCACGATGCCAGCGCGGCGACGAAGTCGGCGCTGGCCTCGACGATGCGCATGCCCTTGCCGCCACCACCGGCACTGGCTTTCAGCAGCACCGGGTAGCCGATCGCATCGGCCTGACGCTGCAAGAAGTCCGGGTCCTGATTGTCGCCATGGTATCCCGGCACCAGCGGCACGCCGGCCCGCTCCATGATGGTCTTGGCAGCCGATTTGGAACCCATCGCCTGGATCGCCGACACGGGCGGGCCGATGAACACCAATCCCGCATCAGAACAAGCCTGGGCAAAGCCGTCGTTCTCCGACAAAAAGCCATAGCCCGGGTGTACCGCCTGCGCGCCCGTGGCCAACGCGGCGGCGATGATTCTGTCGGCCACCAGATAGCTTTCCTTGGCGGCGGCCGGGCCGATCAGCACCGCTTCGTCGCAGGCGGCGACATGGGCCGCGCCGGCATCGGCTTCCGAATACACGGCCACGCTCTGGATGCCCATGCGGCGCGCGGTGGCGGCGATGCGGCAGGCGATTTCGCCACGATTGGCGATGAGGATTTTAGTGAACATAGGTTCTGACCTGGGGTTGGGTGAGATCGGTGATATCGGTGGTATCAGTCAGATCGGTTACATCCGGAAGAGACCAAACCGGGTCTCCGCGATAGGGGCGTTCATCGACGCGGCCAGGCCAAGGCCCAGCACCATGCGCGTCGACGCCGGGTCGATGACGCCGTCGTCCCACAGGCGCGCGCTGGCGTAGTACGGGTGACCCTGCAGTTCATACTGATCCTTGATAGGCTGCTTGAAGGCGGCTTCTTCCTCGGCGCTCCACTGTCCGCCTTTACCTTCGATGCCGTCGCGCTTGACGCTAGCCAGCACCGATGCGGCCTGATCGCCGCCCATGACGGAGATGCGCGCGTTGGGCCACATCCACAAAAAGCGCGGCGAGAACGCGCGCCCGCACATGCCGTAGTTACCGGCGCCGAAACTGCCGCCGATGATCACCGTGAACTTGGGCACGGCGGCGGTGGCGACCGCGGTGACCATCTTGGCGCCGTTGCGGGCAATGCCCTCGTTCTCGTATTTGCGGCCCACCATGAAGCCGGTGATATTCTGTAAAAACACCAGCGGGATCTTGCGCTGGCAGCACAGCTCGATGAAATGCGTGCCCTTCAGCGCCGACTCGGAAAACAGAATGCCGTTGTTGGCGATGATGTCGACCTTCTGCCCGAAGATATGAGCAAAGCCGCAGATCAGCGTGGTGCCGTAACGCGCCTTGAATTCATCGAACTCGCTGGCGTCGACGATGCGGGCGATCACTTCGCGCACGTCGAACGGTTTGCGCGTATCGACCGGGATCACGCCATACAGTTCGGCGGCCGGATACTTCGGCTCGACCGATTCGCGCAGCGGCGCCTGCTCGGGGCGCGCGCGGTTCAGGTTCGACACGATGGTGCGCGCCAGCGCCAGCGCGTGCAGGTCGTTCTGCGCCAGATGGTCGACCACGCCGGACAGGCGCGTGTGCACGTCGCCCCCACCCAGGTCCTCGGCGCTGACCACTTCGCCAGTGGCCGCCTTGACCAGCGGCGGGCCGCCCAGAAAAATGGTGCCCTGATCCTTGACGATGATCGACTCGTCGCTCATGGCCGGCACGTACGCGCCGCCGGCGGTGCACGACCCCATCACCACCGCGACCTGGGGAATCCCCTTGGCCGACATGGTGGCCTGATTGAAGAAGATGCGCCCGAAGTGGTCGCGGTCGGGGAACACGTCGTCCTGGTTGGGCAGGTTGGCGCCGCCCGAGTCGACCAGATAAATGCACGGCAGGTTGTTCTGGTCGGCGATCTCCTGCGCGCGCAGGTGCTTCTTGACCGTCATCGGATAATACGTGCCGCCCTTGACGGTGGCGTCGTTACACACGATCACGCACTCCTGCCCCGCCACCCGCCCAATGCCCGTGATGATGCCGGCGGCCGGCGCGGCGCCGTCGTACATGCCGTAGGCGGCCAGTTGCGACAGTTCCAGAAACGGCGTGCCCGGATCGAGCAGCATGCGCACCCGCTCGCGCGGCAGCAGTTTGCCGCGTGCCACGTGCTTGGCGCTGGCCGCTTCGCCGCCGCCCGCTTCGATGGCCGCGACCTTGGCGTGCAGATCGTCCACCACCGCCTGCATCGCCGCCACGTTGGCCTTGAAGTCGTCGGAGCGCACGTTCAGTTTCGATTCGATCATCGTCATGGCCGCACTCCTTATTTGGTTTCGGCGAACAGCTCGCGGCCGATCAGCATGCGCCGGATCTCGCTGGTGCCGGCGCCGATCTCGTACAGCTTGGCGTCGCGCCACAGGCGGCCGACGGGATACTCGTTGATGTAGCCGTTGCCGCCCAAGACCTGGATCGCTTCGCCCGCCATCCACGTGGCCTTCTCGGCGCTATACAGAATCGCACCGGCGGCGTCCTTGCGCAGGTTGCGGATTTCGCCCGGCGTCTTGGCGCGGTCGCACGCCTGCCCGACCGCGTACACGTAGGCGCGGCACGCCATCATGGTGGAGTACATGTCGGCCAGCTTGCCCTGCATGAGCTGGAATTCGCCAATCGCTTGTCCGAACTGCTTGCGCTCGTGGATGTACGGGACCACCGCGTCCATGCAGGCGGCCATGATGCCCAGCGGGCCGCCGGAGAGCACGGTGCGCTCGAAGTCCAGGCCCGACATGAGCACATTGACGCCTTTGCCCAGGCCGCCCAGCACGTTTTCGGCCGGGACTTCGCAATCGCGGAACACCAGTTCGCCCGTGTGCGAACCGCGCATGCCCAGCTTGTCGAGCTTTTGCGCAATAGAGAAGCCTTTGAAGTTTTTCTCGATCAGGAACGCGGTCATCCCCTTCGGCCCGGCTTCCAGATCGTTTTTGGCGTACACCACCAGCACATCGGCGTCGGGGCCGTTGGTGATCCACATTTTGGTACCGTTCAGCACCCAGCGGTCGCCCTTGAAATCGGCGCGCAGCTTCATGCTGACCACGTCCGAGCCGGCGTTCGGCTCCGACATGGCCAGCGCGCCCACGTGCTCGCCCGAGATCAGCTTGGGCAAATATTTGCGCTTCTGTTCTTCGGTGCCGTTGCGCTTGATCTGGTTGACGCACAGATTGGAATGGGCACCGTACGACAGGCCGACGGAAGCGGAGGCGCGCGAAATTTCTTCCATCGCCACGATGTGGGCCAGGTAGCCCATCTGGGCGCCGCCGTACTCTTCGTCCACCGTCACGCCCAGCACGCCCAGGTCGCCCATCTTGCGCCACAGGTCCATGGGGAACTGGTCGCTGCGGTCGATTTCGGCGGCGCGAGGGGCGATCTCGGCCGCGGCAAATTGTTGCACTGCCTCGCGCAGCGCGGCGATGTCCTCGCCATGGTCGAACG
This sequence comes from Janthinobacterium lividum, assembly GCA_943372275.1. Lineage (GTDB taxonomy): Bacteria > Pseudomonadota > Gammaproteobacteria > Burkholderiales > Burkholderiaceae_D > Telluria_A > Telluria_A lividum_A. Next base: position 31,105 of record CALRYE020000017.1, on the reverse strand, counting down.
TCAAGCCTGGAAGATTCAGCATAGCTAGCCTCGTGAGTGTGGAGTGTGAACGGTGGATGATGCGTTAGCATACCCCCACTTTACGTTAACGTAAACGTCAACGTAAAACAAATCGACTGAGGTAGCGATACCACTTCAGCCGTAGCACATATTCGGCGGTATACGCTTACTTCCTTGACAGCCATGACAACGTTTGCAAGGATAGCGCTCGATTGCCATGAAACGTTCAACGGATTGGTGATTTTCATAATTGCTGCACCGGCAGCGGGGCCGCAAAATAACCGCGGCGCGGAACCCCTGGAGCCACCCATGGCTGCCCCCTGCGCTGTACATATAAAAACGAGGAGAACATGAAATCGATTTCTACCCGCGTGCCGTTCTGCGCATTAGCATCCACCCTGGCCCTGGCCAGCATGGCCCAGGCCGCACCGCTCGTCACCCTGGACCGCAACGGCGCCTGGGTCTCCGTCGAAGCCTATGCTCCGAATATCGTGCGGGTGACCATCGCCGCCGATAAGGACGAAGTGCTCAAGCCCGCCGGCTACGGCATCGACGCCACCAAGACCGACAACGCCGCCGTGCGTCACGTGAGCGGCGCCAATGGCGACACGTTCTCCTCGCCCGCCATGACTCTGCTGGTGAACGCCGCTCCGCCGGCCCGCGTGCCGACCCAGATGCAGAAGTACTTCGCGCCGTCGCTGGCCAGCGTCGGCCTGTCGATCAAGAACGCCAAGGGCGACACCATCCTGACCATGAACGGCTGGGAGATGTCGCCGCACACGGTCAACACCGAAAAGACCTATCAGGTCGGCGCCTCGTTCTTCGCGCCAGCCGATGAACATTATTACGGCATGGGCCAGAACCAGGAGTCGATGACGTCGCTCGACCTGCGCGGGCGCATGATCGACTGCGCCCACTGGTACGACGCGCCCGCCGGCGAAGCCGTGTGCGTGCCGTTCATGGTCTCGTCCAAGGGTTACGGCATCGTCTGGGACAACCCGTCGGCCACTCGCTTCGTCGCCGCCATCAATGGCAAGACCAGCTTCCAGTCCAAGGTCGGCGAGCGCGTAAGCTTCTTCGTCATCACCGGCGACACCCCGGAAGCGCTGTACTCGGGCTATGCACGCGTGACCGGCAAGACCCCGATTCCGCCGAAAGCGGCTTTTGGCCTGATCCAGTCCAAGGCGCGTTACGAAAGCCAGTCCGAAGTACTGCGCGTGGCGAACACCTATCGTCAAAAGAACTACCCGCTCGACATCATGGTCACCGACTGGTTCTACTGGACCCGCATGGGCCAGATGGACATCGATCCGGCGCAGTTCCCCGATCCGGCCGCCATGAACAAGCAGCTGCACGACATGGGCATGCAGTCGATGATCTCGATCTGGCCGCGCTATGAAACGTCGGGCCGCTACTTCAACGAACTCAATACCAAGGGCTATCTGCTCAAGGACAAGGAAGGCAAGACCGTCGATGGCCTGCCGTTCCGCTCCGACCGCACCGGCGGCCTGCTCGACTCGACCAACCCGGCTGCGCGCAAGTGGTTCTTCGAAAAAGCGCGCGACAACATCATGTCGAAGGGCTTCGACTATGCGTGGCTCGACGAAACCGAACCGGACCTGGTCCCGGACGGCTTCTTCTACTCGATCGGCTCGGGCGACCGTTACCACAACCTGTACCCGCTGGTGCACGTGGAAGGCTTCACCGAGCAGATGCGCGCCTGGAAGCCGACCAAGCGTGCCATGGTGCTCTCGCGCGCCGCCTACCTCGGATCGCAGCGCACCGGAGCCCTGTTCTGGTCGTCCGACGTGTATCCGAGCTGGGAAGGTCTGGCACGCCAGATTCCGACGGGCCTGAACATGACTGCCTCCGGCATCGCCTACTGGGGTAACGACATCGGCGGCTGGCAGGGTGTACCGAACACCACCACCGCCACCAAGGCGCCGCTGCTGGACCCGTCGGACGCGCGCGAGAGCGTGGGTAACTTCCACGACTACCCGGAACTGCTCACGCGCTGGTTCCAGTACGGGACGTTCCTGCCGACCTTGCGTCTGCACGGCGACCGCAAGAACGCCGATATCTGGTCGTTCGGTAAGCAGGCCGAAACCATCCTGGCCAAGTACAACCGCCTGCGCTATCAGCTGATCCCGTACATCTACAGCCAGGCCAAGTACACCCACGACACGGGCGCGCCGTTCATGCGTGCGCTGTGGATGGACTTCCCAAGCGATCCGAACGTGGCCAATCTGGGCACCCAGTACATGTTCGGCCCGGCCTTTTTGGTCGCGCCGGTGACCGAGCAGGGTCAGACCTCGAAAGACGTGTACCTGCCGGCCGGTACCGACTGGTACAACTTCTGGACCAACGAGAAGATCGCCGGCGGCAAATGGGTAAAGGTGGCAGCGCCGATCGACCAGATGCCGGTGTTCGTGCGTGCCGGTTCCATCGTGCCGATGGGCGCCGACATTCTGTCGACGGCCACCAAGCAGGCGATTGCCGAGATCAAGGTCTATCCGGGTAAAGACGGCGAATTCGCGCTGTATGACGACGATGGCGTGTCGTACGACTACGAAAAAGGCAAAGGCACTACCGCCAAACTGCGCTGGAGCGAGTCGACCGGCAAGTTGAGTGTGAGCGGTGGCGACAAGGCCCTGTCGCAGCCGTCGCTGTTGAAGGTGGTTGGTAAGTAGCGACTGGCAGGCGCTAGGAGTAAGCACCGCTGACCTGTGTTGGCAAACAGAAGCGACAGCGCAATCGTCAAACGAGTAGCATCAAAAACCGTCGTGCCCGCGTAGGGAACGACGGTTTTTGCGTTAACACAGAACGTTCACTTTGCCGGCTTCACCAACCCACCCAGCAAAGCCTGATGAAACTTGGCCGGCTCCTCCATCTGCGGCGCGTGCCCTAACCCCGCAAACTCCACCAGCGTCCCCTGCGGGATCATCTTGACGGCCTGCTTGCCCAGCACCGTGTACCGCCCGATTTTCGCCTTCACCTCCGGCGGCGCAATGTCGCTGCCGATGGCCGTGGTATCCGCGTCACCGATCATCAATAAAGTTGGCACCTTCAGCATCGGGAACTCATGCACCACCGGCTGGGTAAAGATCATGTCGTAAATGAGCGCGGAGTTCCACGCCACCACCTTCTTGCCCGGTCCTTGATTGAGCCCGGCCAGCATCTCCACCCAACGCTCGTACTCGGGCTTCCAGCGGTTGACGTAATACGTCGCCTTCTCATACGAGCGCACGCTGTCGGCCGTCAGTTTCAGCTCGCGCTCATACCACTGGTCCACCGTGCGGTACGGCACTCCAAGCGCCTTCCAGTCTTCCAGCCCGATCGGGTTGACCATCACCAGCTGTTCGGTCCCCTGCGGATACATCAGCGCATAGCGCGTGGCCAGCATGCCACCGGTCGAATGCCCCAGTACGATCGAGCGCGTCACGCCCAGCTGTTTGAGCAGCGCGGCGGTATTAATAGCCAGCTGCTGAAAGGTGTATTGATAGTGTTCAGGCTTGCTGGACGCGCAAAAGCCGATCTGATCGGGCGCCACCACGCGATAGCCCGCGTCGGTCAGCGCCTTGATCGAGCCTTCCCACGTGGCGGCGCAAAAATTCTTGCCATGCATGAGCACCACGGTCTGACCGTTGGCCTTGCCCTTGGCTGCCACGTCCATGTACGCCATGCGCAGCGGCTTGTTCTGCGACGTGAAGGCAAACTGCTGGATCGGATGCGGATAAGGAAAGCCCTGTAGCTCGGGTCCATAAGTCTGTGCAGATGCAGCCAGGGCTGCGGTGGGTAAGGCGGCAACGGCACCGAGCATGAGGCCAGGAATGACGCCAGCGAGGCGCGCAGTTGAAATGATCATGGTTTTCTCCATTAAGAGGATGGCAGCTGTCTGGCGATAGCGGCAATCATACGGAAAAACGCGCAGGGACCATGCACAGCTGACCTGCTACGGCCGTGCCGACAAGCTGTACGTCAGCGCGTCAGCGCGTCAGCGCAATAGCCACAGCAAGCCACTCAGCGTAAAGAACGACGCCACGGTGGTCAGCATCAGCGCAGCCGCGCTGCGCTCTTCCAGCCCGTAAGCGTGCGACAGGATCGGATACACGCTGGCCATCGGCATGGCCGCCATCAGCAGCGCGGCGCTACGCAGGTGAGGATCGAGCGGCGCCAGTCCGATCCATGGCAGCGCCATCACGGCCAGCAGCACGCACAAAGGATGCAGCACCAGCTTGGCCGCGCCGATCGGCGCCACCTTCACGGCCATGCGCCGCAGCGGCAAGCCCACCAGCGCCCCGCCGATCACAAACAGCGACAAGGCCCCGCTGGCTTGCGCCACCAGTCCCACCGTGCGCAGCAAGGGCGCCGGCATCGGCACGGCCAGCTGCGACACCGCCAGGCCGGCGGCCATGGCGATCATCATGGGATTCCTGACCAGCCGCGCGACCGTATCGGACACCAGTTTCCCGCGCCCGCCCCCGGCACTGCGCCCGCTTTCGGCAATGGCCAGCACCAGCGGAATGACCACCGCGTTCTCCACGATCATCCCCAGCGCCAGCGCCACCCCGGCCACATCGGGCAGCACCAGCAGCAGGATGGGAAAGCCGATAAAGCCGCTGTTCGAGCACGAGGTGCCCAGCGTGGCGATGGCGCTGCTGACCTGATCCATGCCCAGCGCCCGCCGGCTCACCCTGTACACCAGCGCGATCGTCAGCAGCGAGCCGGCCATGTAGGCCAGCAGATAGCTGCCGTTGATGGCGTCGCCCTGGCGCTGCGCCAGCGCCTGGAACAGCAGCGCGGGCAGCGCCAGGTTGATGACGAATTTGCCGAAGGCGCGCAGTTCGGATTTTTCAAACATCCCCATGCGCGTCGCCACGAAGCCCAGCAAGATGATCAGGTAAATGGGGGTGGTAATGGCGAGGATATCGAGCATACGGACGGGATGACGGCGGCGAAAATCAGGCGGGCCCATATTATGCGGGATTTAGGCTGGCAAGGCTTGACGCCGGTCTGTCCCCTGATATGGACGCCGCCGACCGAGCCCGCCACTCCCGGCACGACAGGAGATTTACTAGCGCATGCCGGACCAAATACATATATGCACCCCAATCAAAGCGGTGAGTATTTGCGTTAAGACTCAACCAACGTTACTTCATTTACAAGCGTGCCGCCATAATTGCTGGTCCCTTATTCCCGGCTTCTGCGATGAACCATGCCCCCAACCGTACTTCGATAGCGATGGCGATTGCCCTGCTCTGCCTTGGCAGCGCCGCACAGGCGCAGCAAAACGCGCCGCAACCGCCCGCCGCTGCTGTGCCCACGCCTGCGCCCACCAAAGAGGCTGCGCCTGCGCCCGAAAAAAAGGAGATTGCCAAGGTGGTAATCAGCGGCGCCGCCGCCGACTACGATCCGCGCCGCGACGACACCGCCAGCAAAACCGTGATCCACAACGACGAGATCATCAAGTATGGCGACACCAACGTGTTCGACGTCCTCAAGCGCGCCCCCGGCGTGACGGTGATCGGCAACAGTATCAGCATGCGCGGGCTGGGCAAAGGCTACACGCAGATCATGGTCAACGGCGAGCGCCCGCCTCCGGGGTTTTCGATGGAAGCGCTGGTGCCGGAGCAGATCGAAAAGATTGAAGTGATGCGCGCAGCCACCGCCGAACACTCGATGCAAGCCATCGCCGGGGGCATCAACATCATCCTGAAGAAGGTTGTCGCCAAGGCCCAGCGCGACCTGCGCATCAACACCCAGCGCTCCGACGAAAAGCGCGGCGTCACTGCCATCGGCACCCTGGCCGACCGCAAAGGCAAGCTGTCGTACTACCTGAATGCCATGGTCGCGCACAACGTCGACAAGACGCCGCGCCTTGTCACCGACGACCTGTCGCTGCCCGACGGCGAGCTGGTGCTGTCGCGCGACCGCAGCAATACGCAGCGCCACCGGTCCACCATGGCTGGCGTACAGCCGCGCCTGAGCTGGAAGCTCGATAACGACGGCCAGTTCAATGTGTCCGGCTTCGTTCAGGGGCAGCGTTTCAGCGCTGCGCACGACAGCAGCACCACGCGCTCCACCGGCGTCTTCGCGCAACCCGACTACACCGAGCGCACCAGCGTCACCGAGGGCAGCACACGCTTTGTCGGGGGCGACGTCAACTGGGTGGCCAAGCTAGCGGGCGGCAAGTTCGACACCACCTTGCGTGGCGCGCGTGGACGTGCGCGCAACGACATGCGCAGCATGTCCTCCCGCGCCGACGGCGGCACCGCGCTGGCGCGCGACAGCGACAGCACCAGTCACTTCCGGAGCATCAACACGGTCGGTAAATTCACCCGTACGCTGTCGGGCGGCCACTCGCTGGTGACCGGATGGGATGCCAGCGCTCAGCAATCCGACGAAGACAGCGTCAGGATCGAGGGGCTGGCGGGTCGCGTGCCCGAGCGCATCGACGAGACCTTCACGCCGGCCGTGACGCGCTTTGCCGCCTTTGTACAGGATGAATGGAACGTCACCAAGCAGTGGTCGGTGTACCTGGGCACGCGCTGGGAAACCATCCGCACCGAAAGCGAAGGCACAGGACTACTCACCACCCGGTCCGCTACCTCCGTGCTCAGTCCCGTGGCACAAACGCTGTACAAATTCCCCGACAAGAGCGGGCGCCAGCTGCGCCTTGCGCTCACGCGCACCTTCAAGGCCCCCGACACGGGCCAGCTTACCGCGCGCCGCCACCGCGCCGATCTGAACACGCGCTTCCAGCCCGACCACAGCGGCAATCCCGACCTGCGCCCGGAACTGGCCACCGGCATCGACCTGACGTACGAGCACTTCTGGGCGCCGGGCGCGGTGTTTTCGGTGGCCGGTTCCGCACGCCAGATCAAGGACTACATCCGCACCAAGCTGTTCGTCGATGCCGACGGCTACTGGCTGCACCAGCCGCTCAACGATGGCAACGCACAGGTCCGCTCGCTGGATGTGGAATTGAAGTTCCCCCTGAAAACCGTGTGGAAAGGCGCGCCCGCTATCGATGTACGGGGCAGCGTCAACCGCAACTGGTCGAAGGTCGATTCCGTCCCCGGTCCGGACAACCGGCTCGACCAGCAGATACCGCTCACGGCGGTGATCGGCGCCGACTACAAGGGCGACAAATTGAGCGGCGGAGCCAGCTTCGCGTTCCGCTCGGGCGGGCCGGTACGCCTGTCGGAACAGCTCAGCGGCATCCTGCAGACCCAGCGCGACCTCGAACTGTACCTGCTCTACAAGATCCGCACCGGCCTGCAGCTGCGCCTGGCGGTCAGCAATGCGCTGGCCCAGGACCGCTACGGTTACTCGCGCTATGAAGATGCCAACGGCTACAACCGCAGCTGGAGTTACAACCCCGGTTCGCCGCGCCTGCAGGCTAATCTGGAGATGAAGTTTTAACAGCCGGCTTCATGATCACATAGCCGTTGCGCCCTGCCCCCTTGGCCTTGTACAGCGCGGCGTCGGCGTCGAGCGAGAGCAGCTTGGCCACCGGCTTGTCGGCGGCCCCGCTCCAGGCGATGCCGACGCTGGCCGTGACGGGCCACAGCGTGGTGCCCAGGTCGAAGGGCGCGGCCATCGCGGCGATCACCTTCTGCCCCAGCAGCTCGCATTCGGCGTGCGAGCGCACGTTCTCCACGATGATGGTGAATTCGTCGCCCGCCAGGCGGCAAACGGTATCGGTGCTGCGCACGGCCGCTTTGAGGCGGCGCGCGAACTCTTTCAGCACGGCGTCTCCGTTGGCGTGGCCCATGGTGTCGTTGACGCTCTTGAAGTGATCGATATCCAGGTACATCAGCACCAACGGCTGGGTGCTGCGGCGCGCGCGGTTGATCGCCGCGCTCAGGTGGTCTTCGTAGCTGCGCCGGTTCGGCAGGCCGGTCAGCGAATCGGTATGGGCCAGGGCATGCAGCGACACCTGTTCGCGCCGCGCCGCCGTGACGTCGTCGGAGAGCACGTAGGCCCCCAGCACCTCGTCGCCTCTCACGTGCGGAATGCACACCGTGTGCACCACGCGCAGCAGGCCGCCGGTACGCACTTCGATATCCAGATGCACCGTCTCGCCTTGCAGACAGCGCTCCAGCATGGTCCCGCGCGCGGCGACGAATTCGGGGCCGAACACTTCCAGCGCGGTCTTGCCGATCATCTGGTCGGGCGCCACGCCATGCCACTCTTTGTACAAGGCGTTGGCGAAGCGGTAGGTCAGGTCGCGGTCGATGTAGGCGATCAGCACCGGCAAGTTGTCGGTGATGGTGCGCAGGCGCTCTTCGCTGGCGCGCTGCTGGATTTCGCTGTGCTTGCGCGCGGTAATGTCCACCGCCATCGCAAAGAAGCCGTTCGGCTCACCCTGCGCGTCGAAGTCGGGCACATACGACGCGGCGAAGAATCGCTTGCTGCCATTGCTGATCGTATCGCCTTCGAACGTGATGCGATTGCCTTTCATGGCAGTCTCCACGTACGAGGCCACCTTCTGGTACTCCTCCGGCGTATGCGCGCCCTTCACGCTTTGCCCGATCATCTCCTTGGCCGATTTGCCGAACAGGTGCGCCGCGCGTGAATTGAGGAACGCGAAATTGCCGTCGCGGTCCACCTGGCCGATCGCTGCGGCCAGGTTCTCCGTGACCGCCATGAGCCGCTCTTCATTGAGCTTGGCGCGGCGTTGCGACGTGGCCAGATCCGTCACGTCCTTCATCGCCACCACCGCGCCCAGCGCATCGCCGGCCGCATTGGTCAGGCGCCGCCCCGATACCAGGAAGCTGCGTGTGCGCGCCGCACTGCGCAACACCACGGCAGCATCCTGCACCAGCTCGCCCTGCAGCGCGCGCCGCAGCGGCAGTTGGTGCGCCTGCAGCAGCGTCTTGCCGTCGGCCGCATACAGTCCGTAGTTCCTGGCCCACTGCCGGGCGCTCATGCCGGTCTGCGGCACGTCGGAGATGTCGCTCATCGCCCGGTTGACCATGGTCAGTTCGCCCGTAGCCGAGCAGCTGACCACGGCCACATCGATGGTGTCGAGCACCGCGTCGAGCAGCTCCTGCTTTTCCTGCAACGCGCGCTGGGCATCGCGGCGCTCGGAGATGTCGTGCAAAAAGGCGCCGAAACCCATTCCTTCGCTGCTGGGGAACGGGCTGGCGGTCATTTCGACGCTGATCTCGGCGCCGCTTCTGGTCAGTGCGGGCAGTTCGATGCGCTGGTTGATCACGTTGCCCGAGCCGACCTTCAGAAAGCGTTCGAACCCGGCCTGATGCGCCGCGCGGTAGCGCTCCGGCACGATCGTCAGGGTCAGGTCGCGCCCCGCCACCTCGGCCCGGGTCCAGCCGAAGGTGCGCTCCGCAGCCGGGTTCCAGTCGATGATCCTGCCCCTGGCGTCGACGCTGACGAAGGCGCTGAGCGACGAGTCGAGTATGGTGCGGGTACGCAGTTCGTTCTGGCGCAGCGATGCTTCGATCACTTCGCGCTGGGCCACTTCGCATTGTAGCGCCGCGTTGATGGCGTGCAGAGAACTGGTGCGCTCGGCCACCTTCTGTTCGAGCTGTGCGTTCAGGTCATGCAGCTGGAGTTCGGCATGGCGGCGCGCCGCGTCCAGCGCACCGCGCTGAAGCTCGCCTTCGGCCAGCAGTGCCATGTCGCGCAGCTGCTGCCGCTGCTTGTCGTCGAGACTGCGCGGCGCGGTGTCGATCAGGCACAGCGTGCCGACCGCCTGGCCGTCCGGCGCATACACCGGCTGGCCCGCGTAAAAACGGATAAACGGCGCGCCGGTGACAAGGGCGTTGTCGACAAAGCGCCCGTCAGCCCGGGCATCGGGCACCACCAGCATGTCGCGCGCTTGCACGGCATGGCTGCAAAACGCCAGCGCGCGCGCCGTTTCCGATACGTCCAGACCCTGGCGCGATTTGAACCACTGGCGCTCGCGGTCGATCAGCGACACCAGCACGATCGGTACGCTGAACAGGTCTTGCGCCAGGCTGGTGATGCGGTCGAAGCGCGCCTCTGGCGGCGTGTCGAGGATGTGCAGCGCCTGCAGCGATTGCAGGCGGCGCTCTTCGGAATACGATGGTGCGGTTGACGGTGCGTTCAATGCGGCCCCTTGCGCCCTTCCGGCTGGTCGGCCGGTCGGATCGGTAGTGCGGCGGGGCCAGGGCCGGATCGGAAAATGCGGGCTGCGCGGTGCATGGATGTGGCACCGGCGAGCACGATCTTCATGATAGCAAGATTAGTTTCTCTATGGATATATTCCACGTGGGTGCCATGAATTTTGTGCAGGAATACCACGTGTTATCGTACAATTGTAGTTATGTAAATACTAATGAGAATGATTCTCGTTTACTTTTATTGATAGCTTGGCTATAATCGGGGGAAATTCACCCTGGAGCTCACCTTGAAGCCTATGCACGTGCAACAGCCAAACACCCTTCGCAACACCGTAACCACAGTCGCCACCCTGAAAAAAACCACCATTGCCATGAGCGTCAGCAGCGCCTTGCTGATGTCGTTCGCCGCCAACGCCCAGAGCCCTGCGCCGGCAGCGGCCGAGCCATCCAAGACGATGTCGGAAATCCAGGTGTTCGACAAGCCGCTGGACCCGAACCCGAACGCGGAAGTAGGCGCTGCCTACAAGGCCAAGACCTCGGCCGATTCGCGCCACACCCGTCCGCTGGCCGAAACGCCGCAGACCATCGCCGTGGTGACCAAGGCCGCCATCGACGACTCTGGCTTTACGGACCTGAAGTCCATCCTGGCAGCGCAGCCAGGCATCACGCTGGGCACCGGCGAAAACGGTAACGCCTTTGGCGACCGTTACATCATCCGCGGCCAGGAAGCGCGCAGCGACGTGTTCGTCGACGGTCTGCGCGACCCCGGCATGTCGACCCGCGAAAGCTTCGCCATCGAGCAGTTGGAAATCTCCAAGGGCCCCAATTCGAGCTTCGCCGGCCGCGGCACCGCCGGCGGCGCGATCAATGCGATCACCAAGCAGGCCACGCTGGACAAGGACTTCACCGACGTGTCGTTTGGGCTGGGCACGGACCAGTACCGTCGCGCCACCGTCGACTTCAACAAGGGCTTCGGCGACAATTTCGCCCTGCGCGCCAACGTGCTGTACACCGACAAGGAAGTGCCGGACCGCGCACCGTCGACCCTCAAGCGCAACGGTATCGCTCTGTCGGGCCTGTGGGAAGTGAACCAGGACCTGTCGGTGATTCTCGACTACTACGGCCTGCGCACCAAGGACCACGCACCTGACCTGGGCTACTTCCTCGTCGGCGCCGTGCCTAACCGCGTACCGGCCACGAACGTGCCGGTGTACGCCCAGCTGTCCGACTACCTGGAGTCCGACACCGACACCTTCACCGCGCGCGTGAACTGGAAGATCGCCCCTGACCTCAAGCTGACCAGCCTTACCCGCTACGGCAAGACCGACAATGCCTTCGTGACCACGGGCGCCAGCAGCGGCACCCGCTTCAATGGTCCTGTCGGCCCTGCGCTTACCGCTCCTTCCTACACGGCGGCGGCCATCGACGGCGGTCATACCGGCTGGCAGGAAGTGGAATACTTTGCCCACCAAAGCAATCTGCGCTGGGACAAGACCATCGCCGGCCTCAAGCACGAGTTCATTTTCGGTGCCGAATATGCCGACCACAAGGTCATCTCCGGTAACTTCACCGTCACCAATAAGGGCGCGTTCAATTGCAGATCGAACTCGCTGAGCGCTGCGAACAACAGCTACTGCCTGACCAATCCGGATGGCTCGCAAGTGGCCAACCTGAACAACCTGGCGGGCCGCAGCACCACCCGCAACACCTACAACCAGGATTGGCGCGTCAAGACCATCGCCTTGACGGCCATGGACACCGTCGACCTGACCGACCGCTGGACTGCGTTCGGCGGCCTGCGCGCCGACCACTTCGATCTGTCGCTGGTCCGCCGTACCCCGGCTACCGGCGCCATCACGGGCGACTATGGTTACAACGACACCTTGGTCAACGGCCATCTGGGCCTGAGCTTCAAGGTGCTGCCAAAACTGATGGTCTACGGTAGCGCGGCAACGGCGCAGGATATCAACGGTGGCGAACCCGATGCGGGCACCAGCGCCGGCTACGGCGGTTTAGTGCTGAACGGGGGCAGTAATGCCTCCGCAAAGCCGGAAACCTCGGTCAATCTGGAACTGGGCGCGAAGTGGAATCTGATGGATGACAAGCTGCTGGCCACCGCAGCCATCTTCCAGAACACCAAGTCCGACGTGATGGAAGGCGCACCAGCGTCAACTTCACCAGGGTACGATCCCCTTGGCACCCTGAACACGGCCAAGAACCGTGTGCGCGGTATTGAATTCGGCCTGGTCGGCAATATCACCGACAAGCTGTCGGCGCAGATCGGCGGCGCCTGGCTCAATTCGCGCGTTCTGAAATCGTCCAATCCGCTCAACCTGAACCGCCCCCTGAGCAATTTCGCGGACCGTTCCCTGTCGGCCCAGGCCAAGTACGAGTTGACCAACGCGTTCTCGTTCGGCGCCGTCGCCCGTTACGAAAGCGACCGTTGCGGCGGCCAGCCTGACACCGGCGCCGGCGCCAACGCAGCCAGCCAGTGTTCGCAGCCAGTCCCGTCGTTCGCCGTATATGACGTGTTCGCAGCGTATCGCTTCACCAAGAAGATCGACATGCGCGTGAACGTCTTGAACGTGGCGGACAAGGACTACTTCACCGCCGTATACCGCTCTGGCGCGTTCCTGTACAAGGGCGACGCACGTGCGGTACGCGTCACGCTGAACTACGAAATCTGATCGCGCGTCTGAGTAACGGCCCGCAGTCACAGGTCGTTACACAGGCCGCTAAGTCAGACCTATGAAGTTAGCTACAATGCCGGGGTCTCCCCGGCATTTTCCGTTACAGTCGATCAGCTTTCGATGACCATCGCTTGAATACCTCAGTTAGATGAACCCAGCTCCATGAACACACCTCTGTTACGCGCGCAGCCACCGCTCGGCACCATCCCGCCGGAGATCCGCTGCGCCGCCGATTACGAGGCCATGGCCGCGCACTTCATGGCGCGGCCTTCTTACGACTACGTGGCCGGCGGTTGCGGCCACGATGTCACCGTGGCGGCCAATCTGGCCGCGTTTGCCCGCTGGTCCATTTATCCCCGTTTGCTGCGCGACGTCTCGGCCGGTCACACCCGGATCGAAATCGGCGGCGAACAGTTTGCCCACCCCATTTTCATGGCGCCCGTGGCGTTCCAGAACCTGGCGCATGACGCCGGTGAAATCGACACCGCGCGCGCCGCGCATGCGATGGACAGCTGCTTTATCGGCAGCACGCTCTCCTCGCGCAGCCTGGAAGACGTGGCGCGCGCCGCCGGCGGCCAGCGCTGGTTCCAGCTGTACTTTCAAAGTCGGCGCGACGACACGCTGACTTTGGTGCGCCGCGCCGAAGCGGCCGGCTACCGCACCATCGTCGTCACACTCGACGCGCCCGTGCAGGTGCCCAGCCAGCGCGCGCTGCGCTCGGGCTTTCGCATGCCGTCCGAATGCATCGCCGCCAATCTGGTTGCCCAGGCAGCGCCCGACAAGATCATGCTCGACCCTGGCCAGAGCCCCATCTTCAGCGCCATGATGGCGCAAGCGCCTCAGTGGGCCGACCTGGCATGGCTGCTGAAAGCGACCACCTTGCCCGTGTGGGTCAAGGGTGTGCTGCATCCGCAGGACGCGCGCGATCTCGTGGTTGCCGGGGTCGCGGGCCTGGTGGTGTCGAATCACGGCGGGCGCAGCCTGGACGGAGCGCCGGCCAGCCTTGACGCGCTGGCGGCCGTGCGCGCCGCGGTGGGCGCAGCCGTGCCGCTGCTGTTCGACGGCGGCATTCGCGCCGGCTCCGATGTGTTCAAGGCACTGGCGTTGGGCGCGAACGCCGTACTGATAGGCCGCCTTCAAGTCTACGCGCTGGCCGTGGCCGGCGCCCTGGGCGTGGCGCACATGATCCGCATGCTGCGCGAAGAGCTGGAAGTGTGCATGGCGCTGGCCGGTTGCGCGAACATCGCCGAGATCGACGTCGGCACCCTGTTGAAAAATTGATTCATACCCGAGACCCCGCATGCTGACAATCATCGACAACGTATTAAGCAGCGACGAAGTGCGCCAGTTCCGCGCCCACCTCGACCAGGCTGCATGGCAGGATGGCGCCGACAGCGCCGGCTCGATGGCGCGCAAGGTCAAGGCCAACCAGCAGATCGACGACAACGCCGAAGTGGCCGTCAGCCTCGGCAACCACATCCTGCGCTGCCTGGGCCGCAATACCCTGTTCATCTCGGCCGCACTGCCGCGCAAGATCTACCCGCCCAAGTTCAACCGCTATACCGGCGGCGGCAACTACGGCACCCATATCGACAGCGCGCTGATGCACATCCCGGGCACCCCGCACAGCCTGCGCAGCGATCTGGCCGCGACCCTGTTCCTGGCGCAACCGGAAGAATACGACGGCGGCGAACTGGAAATCGAGACGGCATTCGGCGCCCAGCAGATCAAGCTGGCGGCCGGCTCGATGGTGCTGTACCCCGCCTCCAGCCTGCACCGCGTCACGCCGGTCACGCGCGGCGCCAGGGTGGCGTCGTTTTTTTGGATTGAAAGTATGATAGGCGACGATCAGGCGCGCACCCTGCTGTTCGATCTGGACCGCGCCATCCAGGATCTCACGCCGGCCCTGGAGGGCGACGCGCCCAACCAGAGCCTGCTGAAGCTCACCGGTATTTACCATAACCTGCTGCGCCGCTGGGCCAGCACCTGATTTCAACTCACGAGGACACGATCATGATCTCCAAACTCATCAAAGCCGCACCGCTGGTGCTCGCCTTCGCCGTATCCAGCGCCTGGGCCCACGGCGACGTCAAATGCAAAGCCTATCCGAAGGAGCAGTGGAAGCCGCACACCGAACTGGAAGCCAAACTGGTCAAGGAAGGCTGGAAAGTGCGCCGCATGGAAAAGACCGCGACCTGCTACGAAGTGTATGCCAAGGACCCGAAGGGCAAGCGCATCGAAGCCTTCTTCGACCCGGTCACGTTCGAACAGGTTGAGTGGACGAAGGATTGAACCAGCCCGATCTGAACGCACGGGAGCCGGGCCAGCCAGCTTCGCCCGTCAAGCCTGTGCGGGTATGGGATGTACCGGTGCGCCTGCTGCACTGGGCGCTGCTGTCGTGCGTTGTCGCCAGCTGGGTCACCAGCGACAGCATCGGCGAGGCCCATGCGAATCTGGGCTACGGCGCCGCGGCGATCGTCGCCGTGCGGGTACTGTGGGGATTCGCAGGTTCGCACTACGCGCGTTTTTGCCAGTTCGTCCGGCGTCCGGCGGTGGCCATGGGCTACGCGCGCGATGTGGCAGGCGGCCATGCGGCCCGCTACGTCGGCCACAATCCGCTGGGCGGCTGGATGGTGCTGGCCTTGATGTCTTGTATCGGTCTGCTCGCCCTCACGGGATTTATCGCCAACACCGATCTGCTGTGGGGCTATGCCTGGCCGGTGCTGCTGCACACCGTCGTCGCATGGACGCTGGTGGCGCTGGCCGCGCTGCACGTGGGTGGCGTGCTGTTCACCAGCTGGCAGCACCGTGAAAATCTGATCGCCGCCATGATCACGGGCTTGAAGAAACCCGCGCAGCCGGGCGACGTGGACTAAGCCGGATCAGGGCGCGGCATAGTTCAGCTGCACCGAACCGATCTCCACACCGGCGGCATCGTCGCCAGCGAACTGGCCGGCATTGCGGTTGACGCGAATCTCCAGCCGTTCGATCTGTTGCGGCGAGATCTTGCCGCCAGCCCGCGCTGCGGGCCCGTCGCGCCACTTGCTCCACTCGCCGGGAAACGGCGTGGGCGTGAGCAGGCTGCGCGAGAACGTCATCGTATCCAGCGCAATGTTGGCCGTGCTCCACTGCTCGCCGGCCGTTACAGCGCCGCGCCAGCTCGACCCATCCTTCTCGATCAAGAACAGTTCCAGCGTCTTGCGCTTGCCGTCGCTCGCCTTCAGGCGCACGCTGAGCGTAACCGCTGCTGCCGCGCCGGCGCCGCGCGCCGCCACCCGGTCGCCGACATACAAGGCGCCCGCATAATGCTCGGGTGAGGCTGCGCCCGACCTGGGCAGCGCAATAGCGAATGCCGCCGCGTCGCTGGTTTCGCCCGTCGTCAGCCTGAACATGGGCGTGCGCTCTTGTTCCGACAGACGCACGAAACTCATGATGCCGATGTCGCGCTTGGGATTGAACAGCTCCAGCGGCGTGCTGGCCGGGGTCACGGCGAACTTCCATACCGCGGGCGCGTCGAAGGGCCAGCGCCCCGGCTTGCCGACCACCACACCCGGAAAGGCCGTGTCGACGCCAGCGCCGCTTTGCACCACGATGAATTCATAGTGGCCCGCCGCCAGTTGCGACAGGTCGGCGCGATAGCCAAAGCCGCCGGCATGCCGCATCTTGACTGGCTTACCGAACTCCCTGGAGCCGGCTGGGCGCACGTAAGCGGCCAGCTTGGCGGGGCGCGTGCGACTGGCCAGATTGACGCGCAGCGCCGCCGCAGTACCGGTCACGAATTCGGCCGGTGACTCGTTCAACACCAGATCCGGATACGTCTGAACAGGATTGACGTGGTACTCACGCATGCCCACGCCGTTGAGCATGGCAGGCAGACTGCCGGCATCGACGTTGGCAGCGCGGCTGAGCAGCCACACCCCCGGCTCCACTACCACGCTGCCAGCGACCGCGCGCCGCGCCGCGGCGGCGCTATTGGCCGGCACGGTCAGCGGCGTGGCGGTGAAGACGCCGCCCAGATCGGGCAGCTGCACCCCCATCGGCAGCGCATTGAAATACAGGCGCGAGACGACCTTGCCCGGTTGCGGCTGCGCGAACGGATCGCTTACCAGCAGCGCATCCGGATACACTTCCAGCCGCCACAGGCCGGCGCGCACCTTGTCGAGAAAGTAGGCGCCCGTGCCCTGATACGACACCACCGGCGACGATCCGAAGCCCACCACGCGCTGCAAGGCCGACAGCTTGCGCGGAGTCGAATCGGTATCGCCCGCGTACATGAAGGCATCGATCGCATTCAGCTGGCTCGAATCGGTCTCGTAGTCCACGCTGAAGTCGCCGAAGCGCTTGTTCGCCGGGTAGGCGCCATAGGCTTGCATGCGCGGCAGCCGGCGCATGGCTTCGCCCGCGATCACGGCGCTGACGGCCTTGCGCGGCGTGTGCACCAGATTGATGAAGTGGGTTTGCCACGACAGGTTGTACGGCGCCGTGGCCAGCATGTCGTAGGCGAAGACGGCCGCGAACTGGGCCCCCACGCTGCGGAAGGTGCGCGCCATGGCAGGATACAGGTAGCCGGTATTCAGGTCGCCCTGATCGAATTCGTAGACGATGCGCGGCTTGTTGGCCAGTGCCGGATTGAGCATGCCGGGAAAACCGTCCACCGGCGGCAGAAAGTTACCCTTCAACGTGCGGCCCGACACCAGCCCGGACGGATACCAGCCGAAATCGATGCCCTGCACCTTCGACTTGGCGAGCGCGTCGCCGATGCGGAAGTCCTGCGAGTAGTTGTGGAAGGTGATCTGTTCGCTGCCTGTGCTGCGCACGGCGTCGACCAGGGTGTTGATGTAGTCGACCGACTGCGCCAGATTCTCCGGGTGGTGTACCGGCTCGTTGATCATCTCGACGAAAAGGATGGCCGGATCGTCCTTCAGCGCCAGTTTGGTGTACGGATTGACGTGATTGAGCACCTGGCGGATGTAGTTGGTCTGGGCGGCGATCGCCAGCGGATCGGTGCCCAGGGCCTTGCGCTCGAACCCCGCCAAAAAGCCGCCCGGCTTGTAGTCGGGGTTGCCGATCTGGTCGGCGTAGGACGAGCCGTAGGTGACGATGGGGCTGAGCAGCATGCTGATGTTGCGCTCGCGCGCCTTGTGGATCAGGTAGTCCATCAACTGTGTATGCTCGTCGTCGAGCAGATTGCCGTTGGCATCCGAGCTTTCCCAGTCGCCCCAGGAACACAGGCGCATGCCATTCCATCCCATGCGGGCAAAGTGCGCCACATCGGCGTCGATCAGTTGTTTGAGGTCGGCCCCCACGCGCTTGGCCAGCCGGTAGTCGCCCGACGCGAACACGCAATAGTTGGCGCCGAACAGGCGCACTTCCTGGCCGTCCGCCTTCCAGCGCATGACGCCATCGCCGCCCAAGGTGATGGGGCGCTGTGATGCCGCGCTGGCCGTGGAAGCTGCCAGTGTGCTGGCCAAAGCCAGCGTCAATATCGTGCCGATCGAATGCCGCATGAAGTTCGTGTCCTTGTACCTGTCGGGCGCTCGAAGCGCGCACCGGAAATGCGGGTATCGTACAACACGGGCAAGCCCGTGAGCGATGCGGAAAATGGATAGCTGGGTACAAAAAAGGCATACAAAAAAACAGGCGCCGTCGTGATTCCGTGCGGATGGAAGATCAGGCGGTGCTATGATGCGCGCTTAATCAATTTACAATCTTTTCATGCCAGCGAATCTGTCCCGCCGTAACGCCGGCATCGACTACCTGCGCGGTCTGGCGATCCTGCTCGTCATCGTGCATCACCTCGCCCTGCCGTTCCGGCTTCCTTTGCCACCGAGCCTGCTGGGCGACTGGTGGCCCGAGCGGCTGCTCAACGCCATCGGCTTCGGCGGCTATAAAGCCGTCTTCATGTTCTTCGCCATCTCGGGCTTCCTGATTACGACGCGTATCCTGGAGCGCGACGGCGACCTTGGCAAGGTCGACCTGCGGCGCTTCTACGCGGCGCGCGCCTGGCGCATCCTGCCGCCGCTGGCCATCGTGCTGACCGTGCTGACGGTGCTGGCACTGTTAGGCGTACCCGGGTTTGTCCCCGACTCCACGCAAAGCATCGCCGGGCTGGTTGGCTCGGCCCTGACCTTCACCTTCAACTGGTACGAAGGTCGTACCGGCTGGGCGCCAGCCGGCTGGGACGTACTGTGGTCACTCTCGATCGAAGAGCTGTTCTATCTGGGCTTCCCGTTATTGTGCGTATGGCTTCCGCGGCGCTTGCTGATCGGCGCGCTGATGGTCTGGGCCCTCGCGCTGATACCGCTGCGCGACCTGGTGCCCGCGAGCGACGAGGTATGGTGGGAGAAGGCGTATTTGCCGGGCATGGCCGCCATCGCATGGGGCGTGCTGGCCGCGCTGCTGGCGCAACGCTGGCGACCCGGCAGGCACCAGGCCCGCGCGATGGCCATCGCCGGCGCCGCATGCATCCTGCTCGGCCTGGGCTGGGGCGATGTGCTCGGCCGCTTGCTGCGCGGGGCCGGGCTGTACGCGGTATGCATCGGCACCTGCCTGATGCTGCTGGCGTTCCATGCCGATGCGCCGGCGCCGCGCCGCGGTCTGGGCTGGCTTGCGCGCATGGGCGCGCTGAGCTACGAGCTATACCTGTGCCATATGTTCGTGGTGCTGGCCAGCGTGGGCCTGTACCGCTGGCTGCTTGGCGACAGCCAGACCTGGAACTTTACCGTCTACATACCCGTCCTGATCGGCAGCCACGGCCTGGCCGTGCTGCTGCAAAAGGCGACGGCGCGGCGCAGAGCCCATGCAACGCACTAAGCACGCGCTTACTGCTCGATGGGATTTTCAACGTTGACCAGCACACCTGACCGAGCCGCCGTGTAGATCGCTCTGCCGACCCGTTCATACGAGACTTCGGGGTCGAGGATCAGCCGGATGCTGGCATAGTCGGCTAACGCGACACTGAGATCGCTGTCGCTGACGATGCGGCCGTCCAGCGTGAAATGATCGGGATGCACTTCCACTCTCGCTTCGCCCTTGGGGGTGTGAACTTCGCTCATGTCGGCTTTCTTTAGTGTCAGGCGGTTAAGGGCAAGTCAGGGCGCCAACACAGCGCGCGCCCCGGCTGTCCCGAGACTATAGCTACTCTGCCTGTCCCCGGTCCTTGAGCAGATCGGCCAGGCTGCGGCTGGCCGGCACCAGCGGTGCGCGGTGCGCGGTCCAGCCCAGCTGCGCCGACGGCGCCAGCTTGCGCAGCCGCGTGGCGGCCCAGCGGAACATGCGGTACACCGCCGGGCGGGCAAACGCGCCGCTCCAGAAGCGCCATACCAGCTGCTCGCTGCGGCTGAACTTGGCCCCCTGCCCGCGCAGCGGATGCTCGACCTGCTGGTCCGGATTGCGGTTGGCCTCCGTGCGCAGGCGCACCAGCAGCGCCGGAATGGGAATACGCACGGGGCACACTTCGCCACAAGCGCCGCACAGACTCGACGCCGTGGCCAGATCGGCCGTCGCGTCCAGTCCCAGCAGATGCGGCGAGATGATCTTGCCGATCGGGCCGGGATAGGTGGTGCCGTACGCATGCCCGCCGATGCGCGCGTACACCGGGCAGTGGTTCATGCAGGCGCCGCAGCGGATGCACTGCAGCGTCGAGCGCAGCTGTTCATCGGCGAACGCCTGGGTGCGGCCATTATCGAGCAAGATCAGGTGAACCTCGCGCGGGCCGTCTTGTTCGTCGCCGCGGCGCGGGCCGGAGATCAGATTGAAATAGGTGGTGATCGGCTGGCCCGTCGCCGAACGTGTCAGCAGGCTGGCCAGCGGCACGATGTGCTCGATGCTGGCGACCACCTTCTCCATACCCATCAGCGCGATATGCACATTGGGCACGGTGGTCGACAGGCGGCCATTGCCTTCGTTTTCGACCAGCCACAAGGTGCCGGTATCGGCGGCGGCAAAGTTCACGCCGGACAGGCCGATGTCGGCGTTGACGAACTCCTGGCGCAGGGTGCGCCGGCCGGTCTGGATCAGCGTGTCGACATCTTCGGTAAATACCGTGTCCGGTATATGCGCGGCGAACAGTTCGCCGATATCCTTCCTGGTCTTGTGGATGGCCGGCATGACGATGTGCGAAGGCTTTTCACCCGCCATCTGCACGATGTATTCGCCCATGTCGGACTCGATACAACGGATGCCCCGCTGTTCCATGTAGTGATTGAGCTCGATCTCTTCGCTGGCCATCGACTTGCCCTTGACGATGGTTTTGGTTTGGGTGCGCTGGGCGATGGCATGCACGATGGCGTTGGCTTCGTCGGCCGTTTCGGCCCAATGCACCACCACCCCGGCCGCCGTCATGGTCGCTTCCAGCTGCACCAGCAGCTCGGGCAGGTTAGCCAGTGCGTGCTGGCGCACCGCTTCGCCGACATCGCGCAGGCGCTCCAGTTCATCGCCATCGGGGAACTGCACGATGCGCTTGTTCTGCAAAAAGTCCATCGCGCCGCGAAAGCTGGAACGCAGCTCCGGGTCGTCCAGCGCCTGGCGCGCGCGCGCCCTGAAGTCGGCTGCGGGTACAAACTGCAAAGGCGTGGTGTTCATGTCGCATTCCTTTTTTCGTCGCCGTCCATGACAATAATCACCCACATCCATTTCGGACCATGTGCGCCGTAGGCCAGGGTTTGCTGGATGTCCGACGTCTTGGACGGCCCCGACGCCAGCACCAGGTTGCTGGGCAAGCCATCGCGCCAGCGCTCCGCTTTCACTGCCGTGTACATGTCGGCATGCAGGCTGCTGGCATAGACCAGCGCCACGTGCAGCGGCGGCGCCAGCGATACGCTGCGCGGCGTGCCATGGTCCGGCGCGATAATCAATGTGCCGGTGGCGGCGATGCCGGAACGGGCGACGGTGAAGCCGGCATCGACGTTGTCGAACAACTCGTTCTTCCAGCTTTCCAGCGGCCGGTCGAACGCCAGCGGCGCGATGGTGGCGGCAATGGCCTGGCGCAGCGCCTGCGCTTCGGCGCGGGCGGGGTCCATCAGCAGGCGCTTGACGCCGTGTTCGGCCAGCTTGGCCGCCAGCTGCGCGGGCCATTCGTCGGCGCGGGCGCACCAGACATCTGCGCGCACGGCCGTCATGGCCTTGACCATGGCGGCGACGCGCTCGTCGACGCTGCTCTCGACAGGCGCGTAATGCAGCACGATGCGCGTGTCGATCTCGTCGCGTGACGGCCCGGTGGCATTGGCGGCGCGCAGTTTGCCCAGCATGCGCTCGCGCGCTCCCATGGTGGTCATGCCGCACCTCCGCTGCGGCGCCACAGGAAGCTGGCCATGTGCTCCACTTCCAGCGGCGCGCCCTGCCCTTTGGCCGCGTGGCCGATATTGAGCAGGCAGCCGCAATCGGCCGACACCAGCTTGCCGCAGCCGGTGGCGGTGGCCGAGGCCAGCTTGTCCTTGACCATGGCGCCCGAGATGTCGGCGTGTTTCAGGCAGAACGTGCCGCCGAAGCCGCAGCATTCCGACTCGCGCACGTGCTCGATGCGCTCCACGCCCGGCAGGCTGTCGATCAGTTCCACGCCGTGCACGCGCGTGCCCATTTCGCGGCGCGCGCCGCACGACGTGTGCAGCACGATCCGTTCGTCGGCTTGCGGCCCGGCCGGATAGCTCACCTTCAGCACCCGCAACAGATACTCGGTCAGCTCGAAGATGCGCTCGGCCAGCGCCGCGGCCTTGACGGCCGATTCCGGGTCGCCCTCGAACAGCTGCGGCCAGTGGTGGCGCATCATGCCGCCGCACGAGCCGGACGGCACGATCACCGGCCAGGGCTGGGGAAACAGGTCGAGCTGGGCCAGCGCCACGGCCCTGGCCTGTTCCGGATTGCCGCTGCTGTAGGCCGGCTGGCCGCAGCAGCTCTGGCCGCGCGGGTAGTGCACGGTCAGCCCCTCGCGCTCGAGCAGGCGCACGGCGTCCAGCCCGGCCTGCGGCATGAACAGATCGATGACGCAGGTGCCGAACAGGTAGACATCCTGCGACGGCGGCGGAGGTGGTGCGGGGTAAGAGCGGGGTTTCACGTGGGTCATGCGCTGCTCCAAAGCTTGCGTTAGCCGCCATGATTGACCGATACTGGCGAACATGCAAATTGGTTGGACCAATTTTACCGCCATCGCAGGCACAGGGAGAAAAACGCATGCAACAGTCAGGTCTGGTCGAGGCCATCATGCGCAAGCTGGAGACGGCGCTGCTGGACGGCAGCTATGCCGCCAACGCCCGCATGCCGGCCGAACGGGTGCTGGCCGGGCAGTTCGGCGTGTCGCGCAACACCGTGCGCGAAGCGCTGCAACGTCTGGCCGCACGGGGCCTGCTGCGCATCCGTCCTGGCGCCGGCGTGTTCGTCACCGACCAGCTGCGCACCGGGACCGTGTCGCCGTGGCGCCAGCTGGTGGCCGATCACCCGGCCGTGCGCGACGATGTGCTGGAGTTCCGCCACGTGCTCGAAGGCGCCACCGCCTATTTTGCCGCCCAGCGCGCCGACGATGACGACCGCCAGCGCATCCGCGATGCGCTCGGCGCGCTGGAATCGGCGCGGGCGCTGGGCGACCAGCAGGCCGAAGCGGCGGCGGACGCGCGCCTGCACGAGGCCATTGCGCTGGCCTCCCACAACAGCATGTTCCTGCATCTGCATAACAGCGTCATCGTGATGCTGCGCGAGCACATCACCAAGAGCGGCAACAGCCTGCGCTCGCTGCACGACGATGCGGCCGAGCGCCTGCTGGTCCAGCACCGCGCCATTTGCGCCGCCATCTGCAGCGGCCAGGCCGATGCGGCGCGCAGCGCCATGCAGGACCATATCGGCTTCGTCTCGGCGCGCGTGAGCGACGCCGGCAACGCCGACCCAGGTGCCCGGTAATGCACAGCCGGTTCAAGCAGTGGCTGCGGCATTTTCATGGCGTGGTGGACAGCCGCGCGCCGGATGGTTATGCTGGACCTTCGGCTTTGCTTGAATAGTTCTTCGACCATGATCCGCTTGCTGACCGGCCTGTGCCTTTCCGCCACCCTGTGCGTGACCCACTCCGCAGGCGCTGCCAGCGGGCCGCCCGCCGCCGACCACCACCAGCATCTGTTCAGCCCCGGCATCATCGCGCTGATCAACGCCGGCCCTACCGGCCCATCCGAAATCGCCGCCCAGGACCTGATCGGCTATCTGGACAGCGCGGGCATCCGCCGCGCCGCGGTATTGTCGACGGCGTATATGTACGGCCGGCCGGCGCGCGTCATCGACGATGAATACGCCAAGGTCAAGGCGGAGAACGACTGGACCGCCGCCCAGGCCGCGCGCTACCCGGAACGCCTGCACGCATTCTGCGCCTTCAACCCGCTCAAACCCTACGCGATGGCCGAGCTGGAACGCTGCGCCAAGCACCCGGGGCTGCGGCACGGTCTCAAATTCCACTTTGGGAACTCGGACGTCCAGCTGGATAACCGCGAGCATATCGCCGCGCTCAAGCAGATCTTCCGCGCGGCCAACCGCCACCGCATGGCCATCGCCCTTCACCTGCGCGCGTCGATCTCGCTCAAGCGCCCGTACGGCGCGGCGCAGGCCCGCGCTCTGCTCGACGAGCTGATGCCGCTGGCAACCGACATCGTGGTGCAGGTCGCCCACTTCGCCGGCGCCGGTCCGGGCTATGAAGACCCGCCCGCCAACGAAGTGATGCGGGTGCTGGCCGAAGCGGCCGAACGGGGCGAGCCATCGACCCGTCAGCTGTGGTTCGATGTGGCCTCGATCGCCACGCCGTCCATCTCGAAGGAACATGCAGCCGAGATGGTCAAGCGCATCCGCCAGGTTGGGTTGTCCAGGATACTGTTCGGGTCCGACGCGGCCACGCCCACCAACATGCGTCCGCGCGAGGCGTGGGCCGCGTTCGCCGCCATGCCACTGACCGAGGCGGAGCTGAAAACCATCGCCGCCAACGTCGCGCCCTATCTGCGCTGAACCCAGTTGTCAGGCACCTTGGCCCCAGATGCGCCACCACGGGCGGCGCTGCAAGTCTTGCAGCTTCTCGTATGGCAGCTCGTCGATGGCCGGCTGGCCCGTGTCCTGGCGCGCGCCGATCAGGTCATCCGCCAGCATCTGCGGTATATCCATCGGAAAGTGGCCTTCGGCGTTGCTGCTGTCTTCCGGCTCGGCCGATGCCAGCAGCGCGTGGTACAGCGCTGGCAGTTCGCCCCGCGCAACCACGCTCTCATTCTCGTCGCCACCTTCGAACGAGACATGCCAGACGCACTTCCCGTTCTCCCATAGTTCGGTCGACGCGAAGTTGACATGTTCTTCAATGGCGCAACTGACCCCCCGGCAGCCGGCCGACAGCGCCTCCATGCTCGACGCCTGGCCGATGCGGTGCCCGCATCCGTTCGCCGCCACCAGGGTCCAGTCATGCGGGAGTCGCTGCATGGCCAGCTCGCCACGCCCGGTTGGCAGGCGCGCCGCCGCTCCCGTGGCCTTCATTGCCAGCCGTTCCAATACGGCGCTGGCGGGAATCCCCTGGACAGCGGCCCAAACTAACGATATGCCCATGGCGGTCGGCGTATTGCTACGGTAGTAGACGAGGCAGCAATCATATCAAAAACATCTCGCTAACCGTAAACAATCATCATCATGACCAACGGGCTGGTACGCATGCGCGCGATGCAAACTATCATTCACGATCCGGATCGTGTCCGGCCTGTTGCCATCGGCGCGCCTTTTCCCGATGGTTCCCGCTTGTCCTTCTACCAGCCTCGCATGCACACAATCGCTCACCCAGCATTCCGCCGCAACGCCTTCCTGGCGCGTCTGATCCGCACCGTCTTCGCCACCGGGGCCTGCGCCACCGTCGCCATGAGCAGCATGGCGCAGGAACTCGGCATCCCGCAGGCATCCGACCTGACGCCGCAGCAGGCGCGGATACAGGCGCTGACCAAGGACGCGCCGGCTTACGTCATGGCCAGCTTCACCAGCGCCGCAGAAAACAAACTGAGCGTGTTCACCTCCGCCGACGGCGTGCATTTCGCCACCCAGGCGATGGAGGCGTACGCGCCGCAGCAGGGGCAGCTGCGCGATCCCTCGATCATCCGCCACAGCGACGGCTATTATTACGTGGTCTACACCACGGGGCAGCGCGGGACGGACTTTGGCGTGACGCGCTCGCGCGACCTGAAGAACTGGCAGTTCGTACGCAATGTGGCGGTATCGCTGCCGGGCGTGACGCAGGTGCGCGCGCCCGAATGGCTGCGCGACGCGGACGGCTCGCTGAAGGTGATCGTATCGCTGGCGACCAGCGCCAGCAAAGGCGCGTTCGGCGCATACCTGATCGAGCCGAACGCCGACCTGTCGCGCTGGGCTGCGCCCAAGCCGCTGGCCGGCCTGCACGCCAACCATGCCGATACCTTCGTGGTGGCCGGCGACGGCGCCAACGGCGGCGGCTACCGGGCGTTTGCCCGCAACACGACGACCGGCCTGATCGAACTGGCCAGCGCCCCATCGCTGCCAGGTCCCTGGACGGTGGAAAAGAGCGGCGACTGGGCCGGCTGGGGCGCAGCGACCGAAGGCCAGTCGCTGGTGCGCCTGCCCGACGGCGCCTGGCGCATGTACTTCGGCGAACCAACCGCTACTCATGCGTGGTACTCCGACAGCCGCGACGGCTTCAAGACCTGGACGCCGAAAGCCAAGCTGCTGGGCGTGTCCGGCATGATCGGCCACTCCAGCGTCATCGCGCAAGAGCGCAGCGCGTTCGCCGCGGCCACCAAGCCGAAGGGCCAGCCCAAAAAAGTGAACTGGGACGAACACTCGATGCTCATCGACGGCAAACGCATCATGGTCTGGTCGGGCGAGGTGCACCCATTCCGCCTGCCCAATCCATCGTTGTGGCGCGACGTGCTGCAAAAGATGAAGGCGCTGGGTTTCAACGGCGTGGCCTATTACTTCGACTGGGGCTACCATTCGCCCGCGCCCGGCGTATACGACTTCTCCAACGTGCGCAATGTGGAGCGCGCGCTGGAAATCGCCGAGGAAGAAGGCATGTACATCATCGCCCGCACCGGCCCGTACGTGAACGCCGAGCTGACCGGCGGCGGCTATCCGGGCTGGATGTTCCGCAACAAGGCCGAGGCGCGCACCGACGATCCCCTGTACCTGGCTGCGGTCGACGAGTGGATGACCCAGATTAACGCGATCATCGCGCGCCACCAGATCACCACGGGTGGGGGCAACGTGATCGCCTACCAGCTTGAAAATGAACTGGGCAAGGTCGAGCCGAAGCACGTGCGCCAGATGGAGCATTTGGCCAAGAAGGCCAAGGCCGACGGCATCACGGTGCCGTTCTTCCACAACGCCGCCGGCCGCCTGCCCGACTGGACGCCGAAGAATTCGACCGCCCCGTGGGCCAACACCGGCCCGACCGACATGTACGCGTTCGATGGCTACCCGGGCGGCACCTGCAACGTGCACGCCGATCCGTCCGGGCCGAACCGCGCGCCCGACTGGGGCATCTATGCCAAGACCACCGGAAAGGCCGGCTCGCTGTCGTCGCCCAAAACGCCGGGCTTCGCCGCCGAACTGGGCGCCGGCTGGTTCGATTACTGGGGCTCGAACGGCACTTACAACTGCACCGCCGAACGCCAGGGCAAGGGCTACCAGCGGGTGGTCTACGGCACCAATCTGATCAACCGCCTGACCATCCACAACATCTACATGACCTTCGGCGGCACCTCGTGGGGCTGGCTGCCGGGGCCGATCGTCTACACCTCGTATGATTACGGCGCACCGATCTCGGAAGACCGCGGCCTGCGCACCAAGGCCTACGCGCTCAAGCAGCAAGGCATGTTCGTGCAGGCGGCCGAACAGGCGCTGGCGCAGATGGACAAGGGACCGGAACTGAAGACCTCCAGCGACACCGTCAAGGTCTACCATAACGTCAACAAGGCGATGGGCGCGCACGTGCTGTTTGCCGTGCACAGTCCGTCGGACCGGCTGACCGACGACAGCGCCACCTTCGAGCTGACCACCCGGGACGGCAGCTACACGGTGCCGGTGCGCGTGAACGGCCATGACGCCAAGATGCTGCTGGCGGCCTATCCGATGGAGCGCCAGCATCTGGTCTACTCCACCTCCGAACTGCAAACCCACTTCAACAACGGCGCGCACGACATCGCCCTGCTGCATGGGCGCGATGGCGAGCAGGGCGAAACGGTGCTGCGCTATGCGTCCGCGCCGAAGGTCGAAATCCTGGCCGGTAAAGTCACCAGCCGCTTCGACCCGGCCACGGGCGACCTGAAACTGAACTATGCGCATGACGGCCTGGCCCGCGTGCGCATCTCGGGCGGCGGGCGTGCCCCGCTGCTGCTGCTGCTGGCCGACGAGGCGACCAGCTTCAATTTCTGGTCGCAGAAGACCGCGGCGGGCCAGGTGCTGCAACTGACCCCGGCTGTCATGCGCGGCGCCAGCCTTGCCGGCGGCACGCTGGCGCTCACGGGCGACACCAGCAAGGACAGCACCATCGACATCTGGGGACCCGCTTTCACGTCGGCCACCTTCAACGGCGAGCGGCTGTCGCTGTCGGCGCAGCCCGATGGCAGCATGCGCGCCGGCGCCGTCAAGGGCCCCGCCACATTCAAGCTGCCGGACCTGGGCAAGACTGGCTGGACGCGCCGCATGGACAGCCCGGAGGCCAAGCCCGACTTCGACGACGCCGGCTGGATCAAGGTCGACAACCGCGGTTCGGCGGCGCAGACCTGGACTTTGCCCGAACGCGGCCAGCCTACCCTGGCCATGAGCGACTACGGTTTTCATCACGGCGACGTCTGGTACCGCGGCCGCATCAGCATCACCGACCCCAAGACCACCCAGCTCGAACTGTTTTATGGCGCCGGCGGGGCCGGCATGATCCAGGTCTGGATCGACGGCAGATTCGTCGGCCAGCATGAACTCGACACGGGCCGCCAGTTCCCCGAGACCACCGACAGCGTCAAGTTCACGCTGGGCGACAAGCTGGCGCCGGGCGAGCACGTGATCGCCGTCATGGTGCGCAACAACTCGCACAACTGGAACCTGATGGCGGACGACTACCACCGCGAAGCGCGCGGGCTGATTGCCGCGTCGCTGACGGCGCGCGCCGGCAAACGCTTCGCGGTGCCGATCCAGTGGCGCATCCAGGGCAACCGGGGCGGCGAAGCGATCGCCGATGTGGTGCGCGGACCGATGAACAACGGCGGCTTGTACGGCGAGCGCGAAGGCTGGTACCTGCCCGGCAAACCGGCCGGCGCCGGCTGGACCACGGCGCAGGTGACGGCGCCGCCGCCGGCGCCCGGCACCTACTGGCTGCGCACCGCGTTCAAGCTGGACCTGCCCAAGCAGCACGATATCCAGCTGGGACTGGCGTTCGGCGACACCGGCCGCGCGCGCTCGGAGCGCGAGAACCGCGCGCTGATCTTCGTCAACGGCTGGAACATGGGCCAGTTCATCGCCCACATCGGACCGCAGCGCACCTTCGTGATCCCGCCCGGCATCCTCAACCCGAACGGCGAGAACACGATTGCGCTGGCCGTGACGACCGATGGCAAGCCGGAGAACGCACTGGAACCGGTCAGGCTGGTTAACCTGCGCAGCGCGCGCGGCGGCGTGCCGCTGGAGATCATGCCGGCGCCGGGAAGGTAACGGGCAAAAAAAAGCCGGGCTAAGTACCCGGCCAACAAAAACAAACCAATCCAAGCCGCCGGCTGTTCAGCCGGCGGCTCCTGGCCAAGCAATCAGCCGACAATGGTCGCGGCAGTCAGCTGACAACTCTCTGCAACCAGCCCGGTACCCGCCGCGGCCGTGCACACATACACAACCGCCGGGTCGTCCGACGGGCTGCGGTAAGCCTCGGCAATGGCGCTGCGCACCGCTTCGACATGCTCGTTGGGCACCAGCGCCACCACGCAGCCGCCGAAGCCGCCGCCGGTCATGCGCACGCCGCCCGAGGCGCCGATCACCTTCTTGACGATGTCGACCAGGTGGTCGATGGCCGGCACGGTGATTTCGAAGTCGTCGCGCATCGACACGTGCGACGCTTCCATCAGTTCCCCCATGCGTACCAGGTCGCCGTCGGCCAGCGCCTTGACGGCCAGTTCGACGCGGTGGTTTTCGGTCACCACGTGGCGCGCCCGCTTGAGCACTTCGGCATCGAGCCCGCCGGCTTTCGCCACCAGCATCTCGGGACTGACATCGCGCAGGGCCGGCACGCCATAATGCTTGGCCGCCGCTTCGCACTGCTCGCGGCGCTTGTTGTAGGCGCTTTCCACCAATCCGCGCCGCACCTGCGAATTGATGATGACGATCGATGCGTTGGCGGGAATCGGCGTCGGCTGCACTTCCAGCGAACGGCAGTCGATCAGCAGCGCGTGGCCGGCGACGCCATTGGCCGAAATGATCTGGTCCATGTTGCCGCACTTGCAGCCGACGAATTCGTTCTCGGCGCGCTGGGCGATCAGGGCCATCCTGGTCAGCGAGATGGCTTCGAAGCCCGGCTGGGTCGCGAACAGGCGGCACACCGCCACCTCCAGCGAAGCCGACGACGACAGGCCGGTGCCTTGCGGTACATCGCCGGCAATCGCCATGTCCATGCCGACCACGGGCAAGCCCATGTCGACCAGCTCCTTGACCACGCCACGCACGTAGTTCGCCCACTGCATGTCTTCACGCGGGGTGATCGGCTCGTCCAGCGAGTATTCGTCGACGGCGCCGTCGTAGTCGACCGCCACCACGCGCACCATGCGGTTGCCGGATACGCGTGCCGAGATCACGGTCTTGAAATCGATCGCACAAGGCAGCACCAGGCCGTCGTTGTAGTCGGTGTGCTCGCCGATCAGGTTGACCCGGCCCGGCGCCTGCACCACGATGTCTGGGTGGACGCCGAACTGCGCGATGAACGCGTCACGGGTATTGGCAATCAAAGTATCGCTCATAGGGTCGGTTTAAGTAGTTTGATGGAGATAGTGCACGTCGCTGACGGCACGCAGTTTCTCGGCTGCCTGTTCGGCCGTCAGGTCGCGCTGTGCCTCGGCCAGCATTTCGAAGCCGACCATGAACTTGCGCACCGACGCAGACCGCAGCAGCGGAGGATAAAAGTGAGCATGCAACTGCCACGGCGCCGTTGCGCCATCGTCGAACGGCGCGCCATGCCAGCCCATCGAATACGGGAACGAGGTCTGGAACAGGTTGTCGTAGCGGGCGGTGAGCTTTTGCAGCGCCACGGCCAGGTCGGCGCGCTGGTCGGGCGTGAGCTCGGTCAGGCGCGCAATGGCAAAGCGC
>CALRYE020000016.1:0-68807 GCA_943372275.1 Janthinobacterium lividum | reverse complement strand
GGGGCGCCGGCGCACAGCTGGTTCAACAGGCGCAGCTGCTCCTGCTGCATTTCCAGCATCTGGTGCGTCAGCTTGTCGACCTTTTCGTGCAGGCTGAGGATTTCCAGCTCGGCTTTCAGGTTGACCTCGCGGTCGTTGCGGGCGTTGATGCGGTCGATCTCGCCCTGGCGGTTCTGCGACATCAGGATCAGCGGCGCCTGCACCGACGCAAGCATCGACAGGAACAGGTTCAGCAGAATGTAGGGATAAGGGTCGAACGCCTGCTGGCCATTGCGGGTCAGCAGCAGCGAATTGACGCAGACCCAGCTCACCAGCACCAGCGCGAACAGGCCGATGAAGGTCCAGGAGCCGCCGAAGCGGGCCACGGCGTCGGCGGCGTGCTGGCCGAAGGTGGCCTCCTCGTCGGCATCGGGCTGACTGCCCGTGATGGGGCTGCGCTCGGCGATGTGGCGCGCGACCGCGTCGGCGCTGCGGCGCTGGACCGATTCGACATGGGCGAGATAATTGGCGCGTGTTCTCATGATGTGATTCGCATGGTGTGATTCGGCGGAGGTGGTGCGTTGCAGTGAGGCGTTGTTAAGCTGGCATTTTTTTGATCCGGCATGAGTGTACGCCGGGCGCGCGAATCGCGTCGCCCGCTGTGCGCGGCGTTTGCGTTACCATTCCGGTATCGCGCCGCGGCGCCCACTGCCTACTTCCTTCTGCGCCCATGAAATTTGAACACCTCATCGAAATCAACGATCCCCTCAATCCCCTGATCGACACCCTGACCCGCGAGCAGCTGTGGCGCGGCCTGGTGCTGCGCGCCGATTCGCCCAAGCTGTTCGTGCCCCACCTGGACGAATGCACCATCGACGAACGCAGCGAGGCGAGCTTCCGGCGCCGCCTGCGCTACGGCGAACTGGTGGTGGTCGACACGGTCGTGCTCACGCCCATGGACGAAGTACGCTACGACGTGGCCGCGCAAGGCGACATCAGCGCGTCGAGCCTGTCGATGACGATCGAGTCGCCCAGCGAGCACACGCTGTACGTGCGCTTTCGCTACGACGACGGGCATGACGCGGCCACCGATGCGGCCAACGCCATGTACGACGAGTTCCGCAAGTCGGCCTACCAGGAAGCCGACATCGACACGATCCGGCTGGTGCGCGAGCTGGCCGCCGAAGGCCGGCTCGATGCCACGTACCTGAACTGAGTTACACCCCCGGCAAGCTATCGGGTCCTGCTACCGGCGCCGGCGCCCCCTTGGCCAGCTCCACGGCCAGGTCGCGCAGCGCGGTGCGCACGCCCTCCTCGATCACCGGATGGTAGAACGGCATATCCAGCATCTGCGCCACGGTCATGCGCGCCTGGCAGGCCCACGCCAGCAGGTGGCCTAAATTCTCCGCACGCGGCCCGATCATCTCGGCGCCCAGAAACAATCCGGTCCCATATTCCCCATACACGCGCAGCATGCCGTGATTCTGCAGCATCACGCGGCTGCGGCCCTGATTGGTGAACGACACCATGCCGATGGCGAACTTGGGTCGGCCCTCGGCGCACAATTCATGGTAACTCTCGCCCAGCGTGGCGATCTGCGGCTCGGTGAAGGCGATCATCAGCAAGGTGCGGCGCAGGCCCGGACGCACGTCGGGAAAGCGGCCGGCGTTGTCGCCGGCGATCTTGCCGTGATCGGCCGCCTCGGGCAGCACGGGGCGCTCGTTGTTGGCGTCGCCGGCGATGAAAATGTGGCTGCTGCCGCACTGCATGGTGCGGCTGTCGAACAGGGGAATGCCCTGCCGGTCCAGCTCGAGGCCTGTGTGTTCGATGCCGATGTCGCCCACGTTGGGGGTGCGCCCGGCCGCCACCAGCACGTACTGGAAGCGCTCGACCCGCTCGGCGCCCTTGGCGTCGCGCGTGGTCAGTTCGACTTCGTCGCCGTCCTGGCGCGCGCTCACGATCAGTTGCTGGAAGCGCAGATCCAGTTCTGCGGCCAGCGTATGCGCGGCCACGTGCAGCACTTCCGGGTCGCTGATCTGGGCCACGCTGCCGCCGCGCGCAAATAAACTCACGCGCACGCCCAGGCGCGCCAGCGCCTGCCCCAGTTCCAGCCCGATCACGCCGGTGCCGATGACGGCCACGGACGCGGGCAGGTCGGTCCAGTCGAACACCTGGTCGCTGACGATGACGCCCGGGCCGACGTTTTGCAGCACAGGCGGCAGGGTCGGCGTGGAGCCGGTGGCAATGACCACGCGCTGCGCGGCGACGGTGGTGTGCTCGTCGATCTGCAGCGCCTGGGGCGCGGTGAAGCGGGCATGCCCGCGCAGCTTGTCGGCCGCGGGGATGTTGTCGACGCCTTCGAGCACGAAGCCGACGAAGCGGTCGCGCTCGCGCCGCACGCGCTCCATGACGGCCTGGCCGTCGATGCGCACCTGGCCCGCATGCACGCCGAAGCCGGGCGCCAGCGCCATCATGTGGGCCGCTTCGCTGGCGGCGATGAGCAGTTTGCTGGGCATGCAGCCGACCCGCGCGCAGGTGGTGCCGTACGGGCCGCTCTCGATCACGACGGCGGTCTTGCCCTGGGCGCGGGCGGCGCGGTACGCCGCCAGGCCCGCGGTTCCGGTGCCGATCACGGCGACATCGACGCTTAAATTTTTCATGGTGTGCTGAAGTCCTGGCTGCCGGGGGCAGCAATGGGGAAGACAGCCAGTGTAACCAAAAACCGCGCGGCCAGCCCCGGCGCTAGTATTCGGCGCTAGTATTCGGCCTGGAATTCGCGCCGGGATTGCTAGCACGGCGACGCCGCAGCTGGCCAGCTGGTGCGGCCAGCGTGCCATGACCTCGGGTGCGAA
Source organism: Janthinobacterium lividum (assembly GCA_943372275.1). Taxonomy (GTDB): domain Bacteria; phylum Pseudomonadota; class Gammaproteobacteria; order Burkholderiales; family Burkholderiaceae_D; genus Telluria_A; species Telluria_A lividum_A. Next base: position 65,976 of record CALRYE020000016.1, on the reverse strand, counting down.
GGGCGCCTCCAGCGCCCCCGGCCAGGTGCTGCCGTCCAGGCTCCAGCGCGGCGCGCCGTCGACCATGCCGAGCGCGCCGCGGCTGACCAGCACCGAGGCGCCGGTGAGCGCGGCCAGCACCTGGGCCACGGCGCTGTCCTGGCCCACGTGGCAGCTCCACAGGGCGATGGTCTTGACGCGCCAGGCGGTCAGCAGGCCGCTGGCGCGCGCCAGCGTGGCCGTATCGATCCAGTGCCCGCCCAGCGAAAAGGCGCCGGTGCGGCCGTGGGCCACGATGTGCAGCACGTCGAGCGTCTCGCCGGGCGCGGTCTGCGTTAATGAATCAGTCAATGAATCAATCAATGAATCAGTCAGCGCGGCCAGCGCTGCGGGCCGGGGCGATCAGCACGGCGCCCACGCGCGCACCCGCGATCAGTTCGCCGATGGCGGCGCCGCCGCCGTCGGCCACCATCAGTTCGCGCAGGCCGGCGCGCTGCGTCGGGTGTTGCAGAGACGCAACGAGGCCAGCGTGGGACACGTTCAGGGTCGATATCATCTTGGTAATTCCGCAGTAAAAATGGTCCAACGCACGACGTGGAGGGTCGTTCGGGTTGGCGCTGCGGGGGCATGGCGGCGCGAAGAGGGGCAAAAATGTGTTTGCTCGGAAACTATAGCAAAATCTCGTTACGAACAAACAGCTTTTTTGCGCGCGCGATGGTTAGTCGGGCGCCAGGTCCGGCAGGTTGGCTGCCACTTCGGCAACAGTGGGGTGGGCCAGCAAGACGCTAACCACCACGGGCAAAGGCGCTTCCCACAGTTGCGGGAAATCGCATTCCTGCTCGTCCTGCAGTGCGAAGGCCAGCTGCTCGCGCGGCGGCGTGAAGCGGGCCGCCACGCCCGGCTTGTTGCCGCGCGCATCGATGCGGTACCAGCCGTGGCGTTTCAGATACACCGCGTTCAGGCCGTGCAGGCAGTACGGCGCGCCTTGTGCGCCGGTCGACAGGCGCTGATAGCACAGCGCTGCCGGGATGCCGTTCGCGCGCAGCAGCGCCGCCAGCAGGTGGCTCTTGGCGTAGCAATAGCCGGTGCCGTGTTCGAGCACGTCGGAGGCCTTGCAGGTGACCGGGTTCTGGGCATAGTCGCCGCTGTGGCGGATCTGGTCGCGCACGAAGACGAAGCACACCTCGGCCACCTCCTCGTCGCTGTGGCAGCCCTGCGCGAGCACGGCCGCCCGGGCCGCGACGGCCGGGTGGGTGTAGTCGATATACTCGCTGGCGGCCAGAAAGCCGGCGGGGTCCGCGTGCTCCAAGGCTCTGAGCTTGTTCATTCACTGTCCGATCATGATTGTTGTGGAGCGCCGATTGTAAGGCAGGTGCAAAAACTGACCTGGCAATCGAATGCATTACAAATACGTGCATACAAATACGTGCATACAAACGCATGCATACAAGCGCGTCCACGCAAATGCACGGCGGCGCGTCAAGCGTTGCGCGCGCGGTAGATGAAGCGGCGCAGCCGCACGGCGCCTTGGCCGGCGCAGTAGACGCCAATGCGCAGACTGAGGAAGCCGCCGAACACGTTGTGATTGATCCCCGAGACTTCCATGCGGGTGCCGTGCAGCGTCCAGGTCTTGCCCTCGTCGAGCGAATAGCGGTAGGTGATGACGTTGTCGTCGTTGGACAGGCGGATACGCACGCTGCGCGAGCGGTTGGCCTGCCGTGCCCACGGATGTTCCTCGGCATACTGGAACGTCTTGATGTGCTCGGGCGTGAAGCCCAGCCCGACGTAGGCCTTGTGGTTATAGAACAGCAGCAGGCCGGCCTCGGCGTCGCCTTCCAGTTCCATATGCAGTTCGGCGTCGTAGGCGCGGTCGCCCACGATGCAGGTCAGCGGTGTGCTGTCGGCGGGCGAGCGGCCTTTGGCGGTCAGCAGCAGGCCGCCGTCGCCGTAGCGGGTGCGCTGCATCTCGTCCGGCGCCGGGTCGTGGAAGGCCCACTGCACGCCGAACCGGTTGCGCGTGAAGTCGTCGGACAAAGGGTGGCCCGAGCGGCTGCGCCGGCGCGCATTGGGCGCTGCCAGCGGCTGGCTCAAATCGCCCCCACGCGCACGGAACCAGCCGTCGGCGGTCCACTCGATTGGTTCGAGCAGCACCTGGCGGCCCAGCGTGCGAAAGCCGTTCTCGTAGCCGTGGTAGACCATCCACCAGGCGCCGTCGGGGCCTTCGACCAGCGTGGCGTGGCCGCGCGACCACCATGGCTCGCCCGTGCTGACGGTACGCACCAGCGGATTGTGCGGGCAGTGTTCCCACGGCCCGTGGATGGAACGCGCGCGCGCCGCGATCACCATGTGACCGGTGACCGGGCCGGCGGTGCCACCCACGGCGGTGACGAGATAGAAGTAGTCGCCGCGCTTAAGCAGCTTGGGGCCTTCGGGGGCGAAGTTCTCGACCACCCAGTCGTCCGGATAGCGCCATGGCTGATACGCCGGTTCCAGCCTGCCGTCGGTGGCCAGGCCATCGTCGGTGAGGCGGATCTTGCGGATGCCGTTGACGAACAGGTAGCGCTTGCCATCCTCGCCGACCATGTGGCCGGGGTCGATGGCGCCGGCGATGTTCAGGTCGACCGGCTCGCTCCAGGGCCCTTCGATCCTGTCGGCCCAGATGACGAAGATGGACCAGCCCTTGTCATTGGGGTTGGCGGGGATGTAGATGAAGTAGCGGTTATTGTGCTTGCACAGGTCGAGCGCCCAGATGGTGCCGAGCGGCTTGAACAGGGCCGGACCGATGGGAGCCCAGTTGACCAGATCGGTGGAATGCCAGAGCACGATGCCCGGGTACGAGAAGAACGACGAAAACGTCATGTAGTAATTCTCGCCATCTTTGAGGATGGTAGGGTCGGGACGGTCGCCCGAGATGATCGGGTTGCGGAAAGTGCCGTTGCCCAGATCGGCCTTGCGCTGGCCTTCGATATCGACACCCCAGCGGGCCGGGTCGGCGGGCGGTCTGGCGGACGGTCTGGCCTGGGGCTTGGCGGCGGCCACGGCCAGACCGCTGCCAGCGGCGGCGGGCAGGGCCAGCGATCCCAGCACGGTTTTGATGGCCTGGCGGCGGGCGGAACTGGTCATGGCGTCGTCTCCGGTGATTTTTATCGAAGGCTATTGTGGAAGCGACACCGCTTGCCAGCAATTAGAAAATCGCTTTATCCGGCGACAAAATTGCTCAGGGGCTGCGCTGGCACTGCGTCAGCACTGCGTCAGATATCCAGCGGATCGACTTCCAGCGACCACTTGACGCGGCTTTTCATGTCGCGCAGCTGGGCCAGCCATTCCTTCAAAAAGCTTTGCAGCGCCGGACGCGACGCGCTCTCGACCAGCAGCTGGGCGCGGTCGACGTTGTACACCCGCGTCATCGTCATGGGGATCGGATCGTTGATGGTGATGCCGTCGCGCACGCCGCAGTCGCGCGCCGCTTCCAGGAACGCGATCGCGATGGCCAGCTCGCGCGCTTCGGCGCGCAGCAGCGCCTGGTACATGTACGGCGGCAGCGCGGCCTGGCGCCGTTCGGCCAAGAGCGCCGTAGCGAAGCGGTCGTAGTCGTGGTTCACCACCGCCGAGTACAACGGGTGCGACGCATAGCGGGTCTGGATCAGCACTTCGCTGACGCTGCCGCCCTCGCTGCGCGCCGCCCTGCCGGCCCGCCCCGCCACCTGCATCAGCTGGGCGAACAGGCGCTCGCTGGCGCGGTAATCCTGCGAAAACAGCGCCGTGTCGGGATTCAAAATACCCACCAAGGTCAGCTTTTTGAAGTCGTGACCCTTGGCCACCATCTGGGTGCCGATCAGGATATCGATCTCGCCCCGGTGCACCGTGTCGAACGCGGCCTGGGCGCTGCCCTTGCGCCGCGTCGAATCGGCGTCGATGCGCAAAATGCGCGCTTCGGGAAACAGCAGCTGCAAGCCTTCTTCCACGCGCTGGGTGCCGCGCCCCAGCGGCTGCAGGTCGACATTGCCGCAGGTGGGGCAATGGCGCGGTATGCGCAGCTCCAGGCTGCAATGGTGGCAGCGCAGCCGGTGTTCGGGCTTGTGCAGCACCATGAACGACGTGCAGCGGGTGCAGTCGCTGACCCAGCCGCAGGCTTCGCAGCAGATCACGGGCGCATAGCCGCGCCGGTTCAGGAACAGCAGCGATTGTTCCCCCCGCTCGAGGCGCTGGCGCAGCGCCTGCACCAGGTGCGAAGTCAGGCCATCCTTGGGCTTGTCGCGCTCCATGTCCAGCAGCTTGACGCGCGGCAGCACCGCATCCTGCACGGCGCGCTGGCGCAGTTCCAGCTTGCGGTAGCGCCCGGTTCCGGCATGGTGCCAGCTCTCCAGCGACGGCGTGGCCGAGCCCAGCACGATGGGAATGCCCAGCTGGTGGGCGCGCCAGACGGCCAGGTCGCGCGCCGAATAGCGCAGCCCTTCCTGCTGCTTGTACGAGGGGTCGTGCTCTTCGTCGACGACGATCAGTTTCAGTTGCGGCAGCGAGGCGAGGATGGCCAGCCGGGTGCCCAGCACGATGCGCGCCTGGCCCTGGTGCGCGGCCAGCCAGTGCAGCATGCGCTCGCCTTCGGACAGGCTGCTGTGCAAGGTGGCCAGCATCACGCCGGGAAAGCGCGCGCGGATATTGCCTTCCAGCTGGGGCGTGAGATTGATTTCCGGTACCAGGATCAGGATCTGGGCATCCGCTTCGCGCGCCAGCACCTGGGCGCAGGCTTGCAGATAGACCTCGGTCTTGCCGCTGCCGGTCACGCCGTACAGCAGCAGGGGCGTGAAACCCTGGGCCGCGCCGATGGCGTCGGCGGCTTGCTGCTGGGCCCCATTGAGCACCGGCATGTCGCAGGGGGTGCCGTCGTGGGTCGGCGCCAGCTTGGCCAGTTTCTTGATGGCCCGGTCGAGCGCGACCGTGGTGAGCGAGCGCAGCTTGACGGGCAGACCCGGCAGCGCCACTTCGCCCAGCGGCCGCTGGTAGTAGTCGGCGGCAAACCCGGCCAGCCCCAGCCAGGCGGGCAGCAAGGGACTGAGCTGGCTGCGCACGGCCAGCGCATCCTTGAGCTTTTCAGGCGGCACGTCGGTCTGGTGCTTGACCGCGACGATGAGTCCGACTACGTCGCGGTTGGCGAAATTGACCAATGCCAGCTGGCCGACGGCCGGCTCCTCCCCCGGCGCGCACGGCCAGCGATAATCGAAGCTGCTGGTGAGCGGCGTGTCGAGCGCGAGTTGGAGGATGCAATACGCCATGCGGGCCTGATTTCGCTTAAAAAACCGCCCGGCGGAGTACCTGTGCCAAGGCGGCGACGGGCTTTTCCACAGGGCGTACGGGGTTGTGGACAACTTTGTGGACAAACATTTTGCTCAGCCGTTTCACACTTGCGATATCGCAAGCCAGTTTCGATTATTCCTGGGAGCAAGAAAATAAAACTGTTTAAAATCAGCTACTTAAAAAACCACCCTGAAAACCGTCAACTTTTCGATTTTACATCGCCGTCTGTGCATAAGTAACGTTTTTCACGTTTCCGTGTAGTCAAAATCGGGTGAAATAACGGGGCTGGCGCGACCTTGCGGCAGGCGTAACTGGGCGCCCAGTTATACGGCCAACGACGGCGCCAAAGCTTGTCGTTTCGGCCAGCCAAATATCATGCAATGCAGCACAAACCTCATGTAAAACCGCGATAGCTGCGCTAAGTACCAATGAAGCAAGGGCTTTCCCCTTTTGTCCACACAGCCTGTTGATAACTTTGTGGACAAAGCGCAGAAAATGGCTGCGCACCTCTGAAGAAAAGCGCATGGCTGCATCGTCAGCTCAACGGCGAGAAATAAAATTTCCCAATTAATCAATGACTTGCGACCATATGCAATTTATGCGTGCGGCACGACGGGAATTGAGTTTTGTATTTGAAATATGTGCATAAGTGTGGAAATCACCCTGCTGCACGCTCCCGCCGGCGCCCTGCTGAAACCGGATCTGCCGGACGGGAATCTAGTCAAACTACAGCTGGCGTTGCTGACGGCTGAAGCTGTGTACGGCCTCGACCATGGCGGTCACCGACTCCGGCGGAGTGAATTGTGAAATCCCGTGGCCCAGGTTGAACACGTGGCCGCCGTCGCCCGGCTTGCCGTAGGCAGTCAGGCTGCGCTCGACCTCGGCGCGGATCTGCTCCGGGCTGGCAAACAGGATGGCCGGGTCCAGATTGCCCTGCAGGGCGACCTTGTGGCCGACCAGCGCGCGCGCGCGGCCCAGGTTGACGGTCCAGTCCAGGCCCACGGCGTCGGCGCCGATGTCGGCGATCTGGTCCAGCCACAGGCCGCCGCCCTTGGTGAACACCACGGCGGGAATGCGCACGCCGTCCTTGTCGCGCTTGAGCTGGCCCATCACCTGCTGCATGTACTGCAGCGAGAAGGTCTGGTAAGCACCGTCGGCCAGCGCCCCGCCCCACGAGTCGAAGATCATCACGGCCTGGGCGCCCGCGTCGATCTGGGCGTTCAGATATTCGGCCACCGCGCTGGCGTTGGTGGACAGGATGTGGTGCATCAGGTCGGGGCGGTTGTACAGCATCTTTTTGATGGTGTGGAATTCCTTGGAGCCGCCGCCTTCGACCATGTAGCAGGCCAGCGTCCAGGGGCTGCCGGAAAAGCCGATCAGCGGCACGCGACCGTTCAGCTCCGTGCGGATCTGCGTGACGGCCTTGAAGACGTAGTCGAGCGAGTCCATATCCGGCGCGCGCAGGGCCATCACGTCGGCTTCCGTGCGCAGCGGGCGCTCGAACTTGGGACCTTCGCCGTCGACGAAATACAGGCCCAGGCCCATGGCGTCGGGCACGGTCAGGATGTCGGAAAACAGGATCGAGGCGTCCAGCGCATAGCGGTCGATCGGCTGCAGCGTCACTTCGGTGGCGTAGTCGGGATTCTTGGCCAGGCCCAGGAAGGAACCGGCCCGTTCGCGCGTGGCGCGGTACTCGGGCAGGTAGCGGCCGGCCTGGCGCATCAGCCACACCGGGGTGTATTCAGTCGGCTGGCGCAGCAGCGCACGGAGGAAAGTGTCGTTCTGAAGGGGAGCGAATTGTGGCATGAATAGCAACCGGAAGCGAAAATAAGAGGGCTATTATCGCATCCTCCCGGCATGGGCGCGCGTGGCCGGAAACGGCGCGCAGCGGGTATCATTGCGGATTCGATTTCCGCCTTCAGACTGCGACTTGCCATGACAAACAGCACCAGTACCTTGAGCTCTCCGTTCGGCCTCTGGCACTCGCCCATCAGCGGCGCGGTCGTCGCGGCCGGCGCGGTGCCGCTGTCCCAGCCGATCCTGGACGGGGCCGACGCCTACTGGCTGGCCGGGCGTCCCGCCGAAGGGGGCCGCACCACGCTGCTGCGCCAGCGCGGCGCTGATGTGCTGGAGATGACGCCGGCGCCGTTCAACGTGCGCACCCGCGTGCATGAATACGGCGGCGGCGCGGCGCTGGTGGCCGATGGCACGATCTATTTTTCCAACTTTACCGACAACCTGGTGTATGCGATCGACGCGGAGGGCGCGGCGCCGCGCGCGCTCACCAGCGACAGCCTGCACCGCTACGCCGACATGGTGCTCGATGCAAGCCGCGCGCGCCTGATCGGCGTGCGCGAAGACCATACCGACGCGCGTCCCTACCCCGTCAACACCCTGTGCGCCATCGGCCTGTCCGGCGGCGAGACCGTGCTGGCCGTGCTGGCGCAGGGCCACGACTTTTACGCCGCGCCGCGCCTGTCGCCCGACGGCAGCCAGCTGGCCTGGCTGACCTGGGACCATCCGCGCATGCCGTGGCAGGGCACCGAATTGTGGATCGCGAGCGTGGCCGCGGACGGCACGCTGGGCGCGCCGCGCCTGGTGGCGGGCGGTCCGGACGAAGCGGTCTGCCAGCCGGAGTTTTCCCCCGCCGGCGTGCTGCACTTCGTGTCCGACCGCAGCGGCTGGTGGAACCTGTACCGCGCCGATGGCGGCGGCGCGGTCGAGGCGCTGTGCCAGCGCGAGGCGGAATTCGCCGGCCCGCACTGGAGCTTCGGCGTGTCGATGTACGGCTTCCGCTCGGAAAACGAGATCGTCTGTACTTATATAGAGAACGGCGTGAGCCGGCTGGCGCACCTGTCCACCGGCAGCGGACAACTCACGCCCATCGCCAACCCGTACCAGGAAATCCGCGACCTGCGCGTGGCCGGTTCGGTGGTGGCCTTTTTGGGTGGCTCGCCGACCATAGCGCTGGAGCTGGCGCGTATCGACCTCTACGAACACGAGCACAATCAGCAGCACGAGATCCTGGCGCGCTCGATCGCCCAGCTGCCCGACACGGCCTGTCTGTCGGTCCCGGAAAGCATCAGCTATCCGACCACGGGCGGGAGGGTGGCCCATGCCTTCTATTACCCGCCCTGCAATCCGGACGTGAGCATGCCCGAGAATGCGCGCCCGCCGCTGATCGTGATCGGCCATGGCGGGCCGACCAGCATGGCCACCAGCACGCTGAAACTGTCGACCCAGTTCTGGACCAGCCGCGGCTTCGCCGTGCTGGATGTGAACTACGGCGGCAGCAGCGGCTTCGGGCGCGCCTACCGCGACACCCTCAAGGGCACCTGGGGCGTGGTCGATGTGGACGACTGCGTGGCCGGCGCGCGCCACCTGAGCACGCGCGGCGTGGTCGATGGCGAACGCCTGATCATCCGCGGCAGCAGCGCCGGCGGCCTGACCACCCTGTGCGCGCTGACCTTCCACGACGTGTTCAAGGCCGGCGCCAGCTATTACGGCGTGTCCGACCTGGCCGGGCTGGACGACGACTCGCACAAGTTCGAGTCGCGCTACACCGAATACCTGATCGCCCCCAAAGCCGAAGCGCAGGCCCTGTACCTGCAGCGCTCGCCCGTGCACCACACCGATAAACTCAAGCGCCCCATGATCTTCTTCCAGGGACTGGACGACAAGGTGGTGCCGCCGCCGCAGTCGGAAGTGATGGTGGAGGCCCTGCGCGCAAGTGGCGTGCCGGTGGCGTACATGACGCTCGACGGCGAAGGTCACGGCTTTCGCAAAGCCGACAGCATCGTGCGCACGCTGGAAGCGGAGCTGTATTTCTACCAGCGCGTGCTGGCGCTGGACACGCGCGGGGCCGCAGCGACGACGGCGGGCGCGCCGGTGCAGGCCGCGCCAGTCCACATCGATAACTTCCCCGCCGCCTGATGTCGATCGAAGGTCTGCGCGCCCAGTTCGACGCCCTCGGTCACTTCCAGAAGCTGATCGTGGCCACGCTTGCCCTGGCCGGGGAACCGGTCGGGCGCAAGCGCGTGCACGACATGCTGGCCGCCGCTGCCATCCGCGACGACGATGCCCAGCTGGCGGCCGACCTGATGCACCTGCGCATACGCGGCATGGTCAGCGAAGCTCCCATGCGCGGCTGGACCGCCACCTCCGACATCGCCTGGCCGGCCCTGCGCTATTCGCTCGACAGCGAACACTTCGAGGCGTTGTCGTCGGCTTACCATGCGCTCACGCCCCTGCGCACCAACTGGGAAGGCTACGTGGTGCTGCGCAGCTACCGCCAGGGTGTGGCGCTGCTGCGCATGGCGCTGGCGTCTGGCCAGGAACCGGCGGTGGTCATGCCGCTGCTGGCCGCCTGCATGAGCTGCCACGAGGCGGCCTACCTGCACCCGTTCGTGGAGATCTTCACGCGCCCGTTCGAAGCGGACCTGTTCGCCCGCATGCACCCGGCCATGCGCGACGAGGTGCTGACCGTGCTGGTGGAGAACGCCCAGCGCGAGCCGGCCAGCGCCCCGCTGGTGCGCACCTACGCCGAACGCCACCTGGCGCGCGGCGCCGCCTCGATGGCGCTGCGCGCGGCCATGACCGAGCACTTCATCCTGTGCGGCCGGCTGGACGATGCGGCGCGCCTGCTGCCCGAGCTGGACGAATCGCTGGCGCACTACTTCCGCAGCGTGATCCACGCGCTGCGCGACGAGCATGACCACGCCATCGACGGCTTCGAGGTGGCGCTCAAGGCGCTGCGGCGCGAGACCGGCAAGCGCAAGATGATCTTCCCGGGCATTGGCGGGCATCTGTATTCGCTGGCCCTGCTGCGCAGCGCCGACGCCAGGCACCACAAGAGCCTCGACGCCTACCTCGACGTGGCCACGCGCGCCGTGCAAAGCCACGACACGGCCGTCTACCAGCAGCTGTCGATGCTGCGCCAGATCCGCGGCGGCACCGTCGACGTGGCGGTGCTGCCGTCGCGGAACTGGGAAGCGGCCATGCAGCCGTTCCTGTTCCGCGCGCTGATGCACTACTGGCTGTCGCTGCCGCAGCTGGAAGAAAAACGCGCCGCACTGGAAGAGATGCTGGTCGCGTCCGAAGCGGCCGGCTTCGACCTGCTGTCGGCGCAGCTGGCCTCCTTGCTGGGGCGCCTGGGCGGCGGGGCGCAACTGGTGCATGAACAGCGCGCCATCGCCCTGCGCCAGCAGCACCGCTTCGCCGATCTGGGCGGCTGGTTCGAGCGCGAAGAAGCCTGGCAGCGCCAGCTCAACGCCCTGATCAACCTGCAGCCGGCCGTGAACGTGGAAACCGTGCGCGAAACACGGCTGGTCTGGGGCATCAAGTTCGACCCGAATTACGGCGTGCAGGAGATCGAGCCGCGCGAACAGAAGCGCGATGCGCAGGGCGGCTGGAGCCGCGGGCGTGCCGCGGGTCTCAAGCGCCTGGCCGAAGACGCCGGCGCGCTCGACTACCTGACCGCGCAGGACCTGGCCGTGATCGCCACGGCCAGCCCGTACAAGTACTACACCGGCAGCGGCGTGCGCTATGAATTCGATCTGGACAAGGCCACCGCCGCGCTGGTGGGCCACCCGCTGCTGTTCTGGATCGACTCGCCCTCGACCCGGGTCGAACTGCTGCCGGGCGAACCGGAACTGCTGATCAAGGCCAAGGGCGGCTTCGTCACCATCACCATGCAGCCGCCCGTGGACGGCGCCACCGACGACGTGTGCGTCACGCGCGAGACCCCCAACCGTCTGCGCGTGATCCGCATCAGCGAAGAACACCGGCGCATCGGCGCCATCGTGGGCAGCGCGCTGGTGGTGCCGCTGCATGCGGAAAAGCAGGTACTGAAAGCGATCAGCGCCATTTCGCAGATCGTCACCGTGCAGTCCGACATCGGCGGCAGCGCCGAGGATATCGAGCAGGTGCCGGCCGACGCGCGCCTGCACGTGCACCTGCTGCCCTACCAGCACGGCCTGCGCATGCAGATCCTGGTGCGGCCCCTGCCCGGCGCCGGCGCCTACTACGCGCCCGGTTCGGGCGCGGAGAGCGTGATCGCCGATGTGAGTGGCGCGCGCGTGGAAGCGCGCCGCAACCTGAACGGCGAACGCGAAGCCGAGCGCCAGCTGGTCGGCGCATGCCATGCACTTGAGCGGGGCGAGCAGGATCACGGCGAATGGCTGCTGGCCCAGCCGCTGGACTGCCTGGAACTGCTGGCCGAACTGCAGGAGCAGCCCGCCGACAAGGTGCTGCTGGCCTGGCCCGAAGGCGAAGGCTTCCGGGTCACCAAGAAGGCCGAATCGAAATCGGTGCGCCTGAAGATCAAGCGCGACAAGGACTGGTTCGCCGTCAGCGGCGAAGTGCAGATCGACGAAACCAGCGTGATGGACCTGCGCGCCCTGCTGGAGATGCTCAAGGGTAGCCGCGGGCGCTTCGTCGCGCTGGGCGACAACCAGTTCCTGGCCCTGACGAGCGAACTGCACCGGCGCCTGATGGAATTGTCCAGCTTCGGCACGGAGCATGGCGACGGGCTGCGCGTGCATCCGCTGGCCAGCTTCGCGCTGGAAGAACTGGCCGGCCAGGCCGGCACGCTCGACGCCGACGCCACCTGGCGCGCGCATATGAAGCGCATCGCCGACGGCGCCAGCTTCCAGCCGCAGCTGCCCAGCACTTTGCAGGCCGAACTGCGCGACTACCAGCTCGAAGGCTTCGAGTGGCTGGCGCGCCTGGCCAACATGGGCGTGGGCGCGTGCCTGGCCGACGACATGGGACTGGGTAAGACCCTGCAGGCGCTGGCGCTGATTTTGTCGCGCACCATGAACGGGCCGACCCTGGTCATCGCGCCCACGTCGGTGTGCATGAACTGGATCAGCGAGGCGGCGCGCTTCGCGCCCACCCTGAACATCAAGCTGTATGGCGCGGGCGACCGCGCCGCCATGCTTGGCGGGGCTGGGCCGTTCGACCTGGTGATCGCCAGCTACGGCCTGCTGCAGCTCGATGCGCCGTCGTTCGCCAAGGTGCGCTGGAATACCATCGTGCTCGATGAAGCGCAGGCCATCAAGAACAATGCCACCAAGCGCTCGCAGGCCGTGATGGCGCTGCAGGGCGAATTCCGCATGGTGGCCACCGGCACGCCGCTGGAAAACCACCTGGGCGAATTGTGGAACCTGTTCCGCTTTATTAACCCGGGGCTGCTCGGCACCAGCGACCAGTTCAACCTGCGCTTTGCCGGGCCGATCGAAAAAGCCCAGGACAAGCGCGCGGAAGCGGCGGCGCGGACTAACCTGAAGCGCCTGATCCAGCCGTTCATCCTGCGCCGCACCAAGGCGCAGGTGTTGTCGGAGCTGCCGCCGCGTACCGAGATCGTGCTGCCGGTCGACCTGACGGCGGAAGAAACGGCGCTGTACGAATCGCTGCGGCGCGACGCGCTCGATGCGCTGGCCGCGCTGCAGGCGCCGGAGAGCCAGAAGTCGATCCAGATCCTGGCCGAGATGATGAAGCTGCGCCGCGCCTGCTGCAACCCGGCGCTGGTGGCGCCCGAGCTGAATCTGCAAAGCAGTAAACTCACCGTGTTCGGCCACCTGCTGGATGATTTGCTGGCCAACCGCCACAAGGTGCTGGTGTTCAGCCAGTTCGTCGATCACCTGACCCTGATCCGCAAGCACCTGGAAGAACGTGGCATCGCATATCAGTACCTCGATGGGTCCACGCCCATGCAGGAGCGTAAAAAACGCGTCGACGCGTTCCAGGCCGGCACCGGCGACGTATTCCTGATCAGCCTGAAGGCGGGCGGCGTCGGCATCAACCTGACCGCGGCCGATTACGTGATCCACATGGACCCGTGGTGGAATCCGGCCGTGGAAGACCAGGCCTCCGACCGCGCCCACCGCATGGGCCAGCTGCGCCCGGTGACCATTTACCGGCTGGTGGCGCGCCACACCATCGAGGAAGGCATCGTCGAGCTGCACAAGCACAAGCGCGATCTGGCCGACAGCCTGCTGGAGGGCAGCGACATGGCGGCGCGCATGTCGGCCGGCGACATGCTGCGCATGCTGCAGGAAGGTGCCAAACACGCAATCTAGTCGAACTATTACTGTCGAGAAACTTTACATGTAGTGTAAAAGCGCTTAGCTTTTACAAACTTACCTTGAAGCATAAGCTATTGATATATATCAATAAGTCGTGGTTTTCGGCAATACTGGCACGGCCTTTGCTAAAGAGGGTGTATTCACCCATTTACCGGAGCCTGCCATGTACACCACCTTCAAATCGCTGATCGCCACCCTTGTCCTGAGCGCCACCACGGCGCTCGCCACCAACGCCGGCGCGACCACCATGACCGTGTACACCAACCGCGACGCGTTCGTCGCGGCACTGGACAGCCACACCGTCGACAATCTGGACGGCATTGGGCAGTATCATGAATTTGGCCTGCAGAGCCGCCCGGACTACACGTACAGCACCCCAATGATGTACGGTTGCATCAATAACGCGGGGTGCTATGCCTCCAATCAGGATGATGCCTTCCTGTGGAACTATGTCGGCAAAGATACCTTCACCTCGGCATTCGCGGTCAACGGTTTCGGCTTCGATTTCAACGATCCGTACCGCAGCGGTAGCGCCAAGGCCATCATCGATGATGTCACCAGCGTGGGCACGTCGGGCTTTTTCGGCATCGTCTACAGCGACGCGCGCACCACGTTCACGGTCAACCAGATTGGCAGCTACATGGTGATGGACAAGATTACCTTCGGTACCACCGCGCTGCCCCCAGCCAGCGCCGACGTGCCGGAGCCGGCCGCGCCAGCCCTGCTGGGCCTGGCCTTTGCCGGCATGCTGCTGGCACGCCGCCTGCGCAAATAAGCCTTCACGCCTCACGGTGCGGTGCGCCTGCGCAGCGAACCGGCCGGCAGTCTTGATCGAGCCGCCCTTCGGGGCGGCTTTTTTTTGGCGTGCGCGACCGTTCCATGCAATCATGCGCTTTTTACGCGAGGACTACCGCTCCATGGAAGAGGACAACACAGGCGTACACTCGGCCCACGCCCACGTGGTGGGTGTGAAATCCTGGCTGGCCTATGCCGGCACCTTTGTGCTGGCCGGTATGCTGTTCTTCGTCGCCCTGCCGCTCGCCTTCCAATATGGCAACGACCTGGCCGCCGCGGGCGTGCTGGTCGTCTCGGCGCTGATCGTCGGCTACCGCATCCTGCTGCTGCGCAGCGTGCAGCTGTATTACGACGATATCGGCGTGTGGGCGTATTCCGGCATCCTGCCCTGGAAGAAAGGCATCACCGGCGTCAAGTGGCGCGATATGGACGAAGCCACCTTCGAGCCGGGCTTCTGGAGCTGGATCACGCGCTCGTACACGGTGTGCATCCGCCACCGCTACACCAAGGCCAATGAAATCGTGCTGACCAACATTGCCAACGGCAAGCGGGCGGTCGGCGAACTGAGCGCACGGCAGCAGGACATGATCCGCGCCGGCACCGTCGAATAATGCTAATCTGGCGCCCCGCCCAAGGTAGGGGTGGGTATCGCGCCATGTCTTTACGGGACCACACATGATCAAAACTAACATCGCGCTGGCCTTGCTGGTGGCCAGCTTTGCGCTGGCGCCTGCGGAAGCGGCCAAGCAGCAAAAACGCGGCAGCGCGGCCAAGAGCCAGAGCGCCGCCAAATCGAAGAACATCAAGAGCACGGCCAGCGTGAAAGCGGCCCGCGGCGCTAAAGCGGTCAAGGGCACCAAGGCGGTCAAGGGTGCCAAGCTGGCCAAGGGCAAAGGCAAGGCCGGCAAGCAGGCCGCGCTCGCAGGCGCCGCGGCGTTGGCGGCAACGGCTGCCATGGCCGATCCGGTGTCGTCGCTCGTTGCAGCGCCCGTTGCGTCGCCCGCTGCCGCTTCAGCGTCCAATGCGCTGGCGGCGGGCGAGCGCCAGCTGGACCGGCGCTTCAACACCCTCAGCATGCAATACCTGACGGCGCTGTGGCGCCTCGATCCCGAGCAGGCCATCACCGTGGGCAAATTCGACGGCGCCGCCAATCTGACCATTCCGAGCGCCGCCGTGCGGGCCCAGAAACTGGCCTTCATCGACGACTGGATGGGTAAATTCGGCAAACTCGATCCGCAGAAGCTGTCCACCCGCCAGCGCACCGACCTGGCGCTGTTGACCAGCAAGCTGCAAGGCGACCGCTGGCAACTGACCACGCTGCGCGAACACGAGTGGAATCCGGCCCAGTACAACATCGCCGAACCGTTCGACCTGATCCTCGGCTCCGAATACGCCGCCAAGCCGCAGCGCCTGCGCACCGCCCTCAAGCGGCTGGCCAACGTGCCGGCTTACTATCAGGCCGCGCAGGCCAGCATCGTTAACCCGACCCACGAACACATGCAGCTGGCGCTGACGCAAGCGCCGGGCGTGATCACCGTGCTGGCCGACCTGGGCAAGGCGGCGCAGGAATCGATCCTGACCCAGGCCGAGAAGAACCTGTTCGCCCAGCGCATCGCCAATGCCGGCAATGCGCTGATGATCTACACCGACTTCCTCACGGCGCTGGACAAGAAACAGCAGCTGGCGCGCAACGCCCGCTCGTTCCGGCTCGGCAAGGCGCTGTACGAAGAGAAGTTCAAGCACGACATCCAGGCGGGAGTCTCCGCCGAGCAGATGTACCAGAAGGCGCTGAGCGCGCGCGAGCAACTGCTCACGCGCATGGACACGCTGGCCGACGGCCTGTGGGCCAAGACCATGGGCAACACGGCCAAGCCGGCCGACCGCACCCGCAGAATCGGCATGGTGATCGAGCGCCTGTCGGCGCGCCACGTGCCGCGCGAGCAGTTCGTCGCCGAAGTGAGCCGCCAGATTCCCGAGCTGCAGGAGTTCGTCATCAAGAACAACCTGCTCACGCTGGACCCGAAGCGGCCGCTGGTGGTGCGCGAGACGCCGCTGTACCAGCGCGGCGTGGCCGGTGCCAGCATCAGCGCGCCGGGACCGTATCGTCCGCAAGACCGCACGTTCTACAACGTCACGCCGCTCGACGGCATGACGGCGGAACAGGCCGAGAGCAGCCTGCGCGAATACAACCACTGGATGCTACAGATCCTCAACATCCACGAAGCCATTCCGGGCCACTACGCGCAACTGGTGTACGCCAACAAGTCGCCGTCGCTGATCAAGTCGCTGTTCGGCAATGGCGCGATGATCGAAGGCTGGGCCGTGTACGGCGAGCGCATGATGCTCGAAGCCGGCTACGGCAACAATGAGCCGGAAATGTGGCTGATGTACTCCAAGTGGAATCTGCGCACGGTGACCAACACCATTCTGGATTACAGCGTGCACGTGCTGGGCATGACCGAAGCGCAGGCGCTGGACCTGCTCGAGCGGCAGGCGTTCCAGACGCGCACGGAAGCGCAGGAAAAATGGAACCGGGTGAAAGTCAGCTCGGTGCAGCTGACCAGCTACTTCTCGGGCTACAGCGAGATCATGGACTTGCGCGAAGAACGCAAGCAGACGCTGGGAACGCGCTTCGTGCTGAAGGACTTCCACGACCAGTTCCTCAGCTACGGCAGCGCGCCGGTGGGCGTGATCCGTTCGCTGATGCAGCAGCCGTAAGCGGAGCGGTAGGCTTCCCCCCGCAGGCTGTACGGCCGCCGGCAAGGGGCGGCGTCAGCCGCCGGTGCGTTTGGCGCGGTGGCCTTGGCTGGCGAGCACTTGCAGAATTTGCTCGCAATGGTCGCCCTGCACTTCGATCACGCCATCCTTGACCGTGCCGCCACTGCCGCAGGCGCTGCGCAACTGCTTGCCCAAGGTGGCCAGGCTGACCGCGTCCAGAGCCAGCCCGCTGACGACGGTGACGCATTTGCCGCCGCGGCCCTTGGTCTGGCGCGCCACCTTGGCCACGCCGTCGCCGGCGGGCGCCGCCCTGGCGGCGGCCTTGCAGCTACAGGCGGAAAGGGGTTGGCGGCAGCCGGGGCACATGCGCCCCGTCTCGGTGGAATACACCAAGCCGCCCTGGGAGGCGGACTTCATGGCGCCGCCCCGATGTCGATGCTGACACAGAGCAGCATGGCTTACTTGATGTCTTCGGCCGTCTCGTCCGGCGCCTGCGTCGCGCGCGCGAAAATCGGCGCCATAACCAGGCCCAGCTCGAACAAAATCCACATCGGAATGGCCAGCGCCAGCTGGCTGACCACGTCCGGCGGCGTGACGATGGCGGCAATCACGAACGCGCCGACGATGGCGTAGGGCCGGATTTCCTTGAGCTTTTCCACGCTGACGATGCCCATGCGCACCAGAATCACCACCACCACCGGCACCTCGAAGGTGGCGCCGAAGGCCAGGCACATGGACATGATGAAGTCGAGATAGTTTTCGATGTCCGGCGTGACGGCAATCGAGCTCGGCGCAAACTCGCCGATGAACGCGAATACGCGCCCGAACACGAAGAAGTAGCAGAACGCCACGCCGCCCATGAACAGCAGCGAGGACGACAGCACCAGCGGCAGCACCAGGCGCTTTTCGTGCGCGTACAGGCCGGGGGCGATGAACGCCCACACCTGGTAAAACACCCACGGCAGCGAAATCATGAACGCCAGCAGCAAGGTCACCTTCATGGGCACCAGGAACGGCGAAATGACGCCGGTGGCGATCATCTTGGAACCCGGCGGCAGCGACGCGATCATGGGCAGCGCGAGAAAGTCGTAGACCGCGGCCGGACCGGGCCACAGCATCAGCGCGGCGCAGATCACGGCGATGCCGATCGACGCCTTGACCATGCGGTTGCGCAGCTCGACCAGGTGGGAGATAAAGGTCTCTTCGCCCGAAGTGGTGTCTGTCATTTAAAAGAAGGAGGCGGTAGAGGAATTGCGGGGGCGGAACTTCTTGACGCGGGCGGCGCCCGAGATCACGTGGGTCTTGCCGCCATGGCGCTGCTTGTACCAGGCTGGAATGGCCGAGGTGCGCACCAGCTTTTTGCGGCGGAATTCGCGCGCCTTGCGTTCCAGGTCGCCCGGTGTGGCCGGCGCGCTGCACGACGGCAGATCGCGCCACGCCGCTTCCACGTCGTCCAGATTCTGGGCGATGGAGTTCTCGACGTCGGACTTGATGTTCTGCGCCGTTTCCTGCACTTCCTTGTGCAGATTGCGCAGCTCGTCGAGCTCGATTTCGCGGCTGACTTCGGACTTGACCTGGTGCAGGTAACGCTGGGCACGGCCGTACAGGCTCCCGGCCATGCGCGCCACCTTGGGCAGCTTTTCAGGGCCGATCACCACCAGCGCCACGACGCCGATGATGGCGAGTTTCGATAAGCCGAGATCGATCATGGGGTGCTACGGCCAGCAGGCGCTGGCATCATGAACGCGTTTTCTCTTTCGTTTCCACGTCGATGGTGCCACGGTCGACCACCTGGGTCGGCGGCACTGCCGTCTGGGCCGTCTGGGCCGGCTTGTCGTCTTCACCTTTGACGCCGTCCTTGAAGCCTTTGACTGCCTTGCCGATGTCGCCGCCCATGTTGCTGATCTTTTTGGTGCCGAACACCAGCATGACTACCACCAGCACGATTACCCAGTGCCAAATGCTCATTGAACCCATCATATTCTCCTTGAAACCACTACGGGAAACACTATCCCGGGTATTTTACGCGATGCGACCGCTTCGTGCGGACCAGTCACTGCCCACGCCAGGGACGCGCCCCGCCGTAGACATGCAGATGGAGATGGTACACCTCCTGCCCGCCGTCCGGCCCACTGTTGATCACCGACTTGAATCCGCCGCTGGGTTTGCCATCGGCGTCGTACTGCACTTCGATTCCGTGATCATGCGCCAGCCTGGGGGCCAGCGCCAGCAGCTTGCCCAATAATTCAGCATGTGTCTCAGTGCATTCCGACAACGTTGCCACGTGCACTTTCGGGATCACCAGCAGGTGCACGGGGGCGGCCGGGTGGATATCCTTGAACGCCATCAAGTCGTCGTCTTCGTAGACGATGCTCGCTGGAATCTGCTTGGCAGCGATTTTGCAGAACAGGCAATCTTGCATGGGTGCTCCGGAAATAAAGTGAACCGCTGCGCCAGCGAAGCGCAACGACGGACTGAAGGATAACCGAGAATTCTTACAGGACTATGAATGAAATCTCACGAGCTTATGCGGTTCGTGCTGCTTTTTCATCCAGCCCCGACACGCCTTCGCGCCGGGTCAGCTCGTCGAGCACCTGTTGCGGCGACAGGCCAAACTGGGCCAGCAGCACCATCGAATGGAACCACACGTCGGCGCATTCGTAGATCACATCCGAGGTGTCGCCCGAGTGGCGCGCATCCTTGGCCGCCATCACCAGCTCGGTGGTCTCTTCGCCGATCTTTTTCAGGATCGCGTCGTCGCCCTTGGCGAACAGCTTGGCCACGTACGAGCTTGCGGCATCGGCGCCCTTGCGCGACTCGATGGTCGCGGCGATGCGCGCCAGGGTGTCGTTCATCGTGGGGGGCAGTGCAGCGTCGCTCATGGCTTTTTCTTTCTCGATTTGGCGTAAATGGTGTCCGGATCGACCAGCACCGGGTCGGTCACCTGCCAGTCGCCGTCGCGCGGATCGCCCGCAGCCGATTCGAACTTCTGATAGAAGCACGAATGCCGGCCCGTATGGCAGGCGATGCCGCCGGCCTGCTCGATCTTGAGCAGCACCACGTCTTCATCGCAGTCGAGCCGCACTTCCAGCACTTTCTGCGTGTGGCCGGATTCCTCGCCCTTGTGCCACAGCTTCTTGCGCGAACGGCTCCAGTACACCGCTTCGCCCAGTTCCACCGTCCTGGCCAGCGCGTCGCGGTTCATCCAGGCGAACATCAACACGTCGCCGCTGCCCGCTTCCTGGGCGATCACGGGCACCAGCCCGTTCTCGTCCCACTTCACTTTTTTAAGCCACTTAAGGTTGGCCGCAGTGGCAGCGGCCGGATTTGCTGCGGTAACCATGCCGCCTCCATGAATCATTAATCGAGCCGCATCGGAATGCCTTGCGCGGCCATGAAGCGCTTGGCTTCCTGGACCGTGTGCTGGCCGTAGTGAAAAATACTGGCCGCCAGAACCGCGTCGGCGCGGCCGATCTTGACCCCGTCGGCCAGATCCTGCAAGCCGCCCACGCCGCCCGAGGCGATCACGGGAATGCCGATCGCGTTCGACACGGCGCTGGTCAAGCCCAAATCGAAGCCGACCTTGGTGCCGTCGCGGTCCATGCTGGTGAGCAGAATTTCGCCTGCGCCCAGCTGTTCCATCTTCTGCGCCCACTCGACCGCATCCAGCCCGGTGGCGCGCCGTCCGCCGTGGGTGAACACTTCCCACTTGCCGGGAGAAACCTGCTTGGCGTCGATGGCCACCACGATGCACTGCGAGCCGTGCTTTTGCGACGCGTTGAACACCAGTTCCGGATTGGTCACGGCCGAGGTGTTCATCGACACCTTGTCGGCGCCGGCGTTGAGGAGGCGCCGCACGTCTTCCACCTTGCGCACGCCGCCACCGACGGTGAGGGGAATGAACACCGTCGAGGCGACCGCCTCGATGATGTGCAGGATCAGGTCGCGGTCGTCCGACGAAGCGGTGATGTCGAGGAAAGTGATTTCGTCGGCGCCCTGCTGGTCGTAGCGGCGCGCGATTTCGACCGGGTCGCCAGCGTCGCGCAGCTCGGTGAAATTGACGCCTTTGACGACGCGGCCATCGGTCACGTCAAGGCAGGGGATGATTCGTTTTGCAAGCATATGTGTTAAAACCCGGTTCTTTCGGCAGATCTGGACTAGGCAGCCAGATCGCCTTCGGTCAGTTCGTCGGCGCGCAACTGCGCTTCTTCCAGATTGATGGTGCCTTCGTAGATCGAGCGGCCGCAGATGACGCCTTCGATGCCTTCGTCCTGCACCGCGCACAGCGCTTCGACGTCGCCCAGGTTATGCAGGCCGCCCGAAGCGATGATGGGAATGCGCACCGCCTGCGCCAGCTTGACCGTCGCTTCGATGTTAATTCCGCCCATCATGCCGTCGCGGCCGATGTCGGTGTAGATGATCGATTCGACGCCGTAGGCTTCGAACTTCTTGGCCAGGTCGATCACTTCGTGGCCGGACATCTTGCTCCAGCCGTCGGTGGCGACCTTGCCATCCTTGGCGTCCAGGCCGACGATGATGTGGCCCGGGAAGGCGCCGCAGGCATCGTGCAGAAAGCCCGGGTTCTTGACCGCGGCGGTGCCGACGATGATGTAGGTGATGCCGTCGTCCAGGTAGCGCTCGATGGTGTCGAGGTCGCGGATGCCGCCGCCCAGCTGCACGGGGATCTCGTCGATATCGTTATCGATGGCGAATTCCTGCACCACTTGCAGGATCGATTTGACGGCCGACTCGTTCTTGGGCTTGCCGGCGAAGGCGCCGTTCAGGTCCACCAGGTGCAGGCGGCGCGCGCCCTGCTTGAGCCAGTGCAGCGCCATTTCGGCGGGATCTTCGGAGAAAACGGTGGCAAGTTCCATGTCGCCCTGTTTAAGGCGCACGCAGTGACCGTCTTTGAGGTCGATGGCAGGAATGAGCAGCATGATCGGTGTCGTCTAGGTTAGGTTTAACGGTGAAGAGGGTGCATCGAGTATTCGGTCACGGGTTCCAGTGGACGAAATTGCGGTACAGGCGCAGGCCCGCGTCGGCGCTTTTCTCCGGGTGGAACTGGGTCGCGAAGATGTTATCGCGCGCCACGGCGCAGCAGAACGGCGCGCCATAATCGGTTTCGCCGGCGATCAGATCGCTGTCGGCCGGCTGCACGTAGTAGCTGTGCACGAAGTAGAAGTAGGCGCCGTCGGCCACGCCGTCCCACATGGCGTGCGGGCGCGCCTGGCGCACCCGGTTCCAGCCCATCTGCGGCACCTTGAAGCGCGAGCCGTCGTCCTGCAGGCGGCCGTCGAGCTGAAAGCGCACCACATTACCGGGTAACAGGCCCAGGCCGCGCACGTCCTCGGCTTCTTCGCTGGCTTCGAACAGCATCTGCTCGCCCACGCACACGCCCAGCATGGGGCGGGTCCTGGAGGCGCGCAGCAGGGCTTCTTCCACGCCCGATTCGCGCAGACTGTTCATGCAGTCGCGCATGGCGCCCTGCCCCGGCAGCACGATGCGGGAAGCCGCATCGATGTCGGCCGGATCGCCCGAGATTTTGACGTCGGCTTCGGGCGCGACCGCGCGCAGCGCCTGCGCGACGGAGCGCAGATTGCCCATGCCGTAGTCGACCACAACAATTTTGTTCATAGCATTTGACAGGTTCGGACCAGCTTACAAGCTGCCTTTGGTCGAAGGGATGGTGCCGGCCGAGCGGGCATCGAGTTCGGTGGCCATGCGCAGCGCGCGGCCGAAGGCCTTGAACACGGTTTCGCACTGGTGGTGGGCGTTCTCGCCGCGCAGGTTATCGATATGCAGCGACACCAGCGCGTGATTGACGAAACCCTGGAAAAATTCGTGGGCCAGGTCGACGTCGAAGGCGCCGATCATGGAGCGCTTCCAGGGCACGTGCATTTCCAGACCCGGGCGGCCGGAGAAATCGATCACCACGCGCGAGAGCGCTTCGTCCAGCGGCACGTAGGCGTGGCCGTAGCGGCGGATGCCCTTCTTGTCGCCGATGGCCTTGGCCACCGCCATGCCCAGCGTGATGCCGGTGTCTTCCACCGTGTGGTGGGCGTCGATGTGCAGGTCGCCCACGCACTCGATGTCCAGGTCGATCAGGCCGTGACGGGCGATCTGGTCGAGCATGTGGTCGAGGAACGGCACGCCCGTGTTGAGCTTCTGGACACCGGTGCCGTCCAGGTTGATGGCGACGCGGATCTGCGTTTCGTTGGTGTTGCGGGTTATTTCTGCGGTGCGGGTCATGGGAATGCTCGGTCTTTTTATTGCGATGGAATCAGGAATGCCTTCAGGGCATTGAGGAACGAGGTATTTTCTTCGGGCGTACTCACGGTTACGCGGATGCAGTTACTTAGTCCCTGCATTTTACTCACATTTTTCACCATGATCTTATTTGCCAGGAGTTTCGCGTTGAAGCCCATGGCATCCGGGACGCGCACCAGCAGGAAATTGGCGGCCGATGGGAACACCGTCACGCCCGGCAAAGCGGCCAGGTCCAGCGCCAGTTGCTCGCGCGCGTCGATCAGCTGGCTGGCCTGCTCGTTCAGGATCTCGATGTGGTCCAGCGCGAATTCGGCGGCGATCTGCGTCAATACATTGACGTTGTAGGGCGGGCGCACCTTGTCGAACTGTTCCAGCAGCTTGGGCGCGGCCGACATGTACCCCAGGCGGATACCGGCCAGGCCCATCTTGGACACGGTGCGCATGACCACCATGTTCTCGAACTCGGGCAGGCGGTGCATGAAGCTGGTACGGGCGAATGGGCCGTAGGCTTCGTCGACGACGGCGATACCGGTGTCGCCCATGGCGCGGATGATCGCTTCCACGTCCGCTTCCGGGTACAGGTTGCCGGTCGGGTTGTTGGGGTAGGCCAGGAACACCAGCGCCGGCTTGTGCTCGGCGATGGCGGCCAGCATGGCGGGGGTGTCCAGCGTCATGTCCTCGCGCAGCGGCACGCCGACAAATTCGGCGCCGGCCAGAATGGCCGAGCGCTCGAACATCACGAAGCCGGGCGTGGGCGCCATGATCACCGGGCGGCGCCCGCCACCGGAGACGGCCATGACCATGATCGAGATGCACTCGTCCGAACCGTTACCGAGAATGACGTCGTACCCGCTTGGGACGCCCAGGCGCTCGCGGATGCGCTGCTTGAGCGTGGCGTAGGTCGGCACCGGGTAGCGGTTCAGCACCGCGTCGGCCAGGCGGCGGCCCAGCTCCGCGCGCAGATGGTCGGGCAGCGAATACGGGTTCTCCATTGCGTCGAGCTTGATGTAGCCGCTGGCGTCGGGAACGCTGTACGGAATGTCGGCGATGATTTCGGGTCGGATCGTGTTGGCGATCAGCTGGTCGATGATGGACATGTCGTTGCCTTCAGTTTGGTTAGTTCAGTTCTTCGGCCTGCACGGTTTTCTTGACGGCCTTGCGCTTGACGGGCTTGCGCGCCGCTTCCGGCACGGGGGAACTCAGGCGCTCGCGGATGATCTCCACGTAGGCCGGGTTCAGCTCGAAGCCGACGAAATTGCGTCCGCAGCGCTGCGCCGCGATGGCCGTGGTGCCGCTGCCCATGAACAGGTCGAGCACCACGCCGCCCGGCGGGCACGATGCCTTGACCATGCGCTCGATGATCTCCAGCGGCTTCTGGGTCGGATGGTCGGCCCGCTCGGGGTGCTCGCGGTGCAGGCGCGACACGCTCCACAGGTCTTTCGGGTTGTAGCCGATCTCCAGCCACTTGGCGCCGACAAAAATCGAGCGCGAGCGGGCCTTCTTGGTTTCGGCGTCGTACGGGATGCGCACGGCGTCCAGGTCGAAATAATAGTCTTTGCGCTTGACGAAGAAGCCGATGGTGTCGTGCACCGACGTAAAGCTGCGCGTGCTGCCGCCCATCGACGGCACCCGGCGGTCCCAGATAATCTCGTTCATCATCGTCATGCGCTGCTTGAGCATGCAGAAGATCTCGGGCGAAAAGCGCCACGTCAGGAAGATGTACAGGCTGCCGTTGGGTTTCAGCTTGGGCAGCGCGCGGCCGATCCATTCCTCGGTCCAGGCCAGGTAGGCGGACACGCTCTGCTGGTCGGAGTCGTTGCCGTAGTCCTTGCCCAGATTGTAGGGCGGATCGGTCAGGATCAGGTCCACCGAGCCGTCGGGGATGCGCGCCAGGCCCGCCAGCGCGTCTTCGCAGAAGACCTGGTTGACCCAGTCCCCGCTCATTGGGCGACCTTCATGGCCAGCTTCATTGGTCCGGCTTGATGCGCAGTTCAGCGCTGCGGGCGTGGGCTTGCAAACCTTCGCCGTAGGCGATGGTGGCGGCGACACGGCCCAGGGTCTGCGCGCCGGCTTCGCTCACGTACAGGATCGACGAGCGCTTCTGGAAGTCGTACACGCCCAGCGGCGACGAAAAACGCGCCGTGCGCGAGGTCGGCAGCACGTGGTTGGGGCCGCAGCAGTAGTCGCCCAGCGACTCGGACGAAAAGCGTCCCAAAAAGATGGCGCCGGCGTGGCGGATCTGGTCAGCCCATTGCTGCGGCTCTTCGGCCGAGATTTCCAGGTGTTCGGCGGCGATGTCGTTGGCGATCGCACAGGCCTGTTCCATGCTCTCTACCTTGATCAGCGCACCGCGGTCGCCCATCGAGGTGCGGATGGTGCCGGCGCGCGTCATGGTCGGCAGCAGCTTGTGGATGCTCGCTTCCACCTGCGCGATGTAAGCGGCGTCCGGGCACAGCATGATAGCCTGGGCCAGTTCGTCGTGCTCGGCCTGCGAGAACAGGTCCATGGCCACCCAGTCCGGATCGGTGGTGCCGTCGCACAGCACCAGGATTTCGGACGGACCGGCGATCATGTCGATGCCGACGGTGCCGAATACGCGCCGCTTGGCGGCGGCCACGTAGGCGTTGCCCGGGCCGACGATCTTGTCGACGGCTTGAATCGTCTCGGTGCCATAGGCCAGCGCGCCGACCGCCTGGGCGCCGCCGATGGTGATCACGCGCGTGACGCCCGCGATGGCCGCCGCGGCCAGCACGATCTGGTTGCGCACACCGTCGGGCGTGGGCACCACCATGATGATCTCCTGCACCCCGGCGACCTTGGCGGGAATGGCGTTCATCAGCACCGACGACGGATAGGTGGCTTTGCCGCCCGGGACGTAAATGCCGACCCGGTCCAGCGGCGTAACCTTCTGGCCCAGCACCGTGCCGTCAGGCTCGGTGTAGGTGAAGCCGTTCAGTTCCTGCTTCTGGCGCTCGTGGAACGAACGAATCCGTTCGGCTGCGATCTGCAGCGCTTCGCGCTGGGCCGCCGGCAGGCTGTCCAGCGCCTGCTGCAGTTCGTCCGCGCCGATGTCGAACGCCGCCATGCTGGCCGCGCCGCCGGGAATGCGGTCGAACTTGTTGGTGTATTCCAGTACCGCCGCGTCGCCCCGGTGCTTGACGTCATGCAGGATCTTCGTGACTGCCGTTTCGATGGCGTCGTCGGTGGACGCTTCGAAGGCGAGCAGCGCGGACAGGCGCTGTTGAAAATCGGGCTGGGTCGAGTCGAGCTTGCGGATCTGGAGAGACATGGTGGCTTAAGAATTCAGATTAGTTATTCAACTTGGAGGCGCGTTCGAACGCCTCCAGGATCGGTTGCAGGCGCTGGCGCTTCAGTTTCAGCGCCGCCTGGTTGACCACCAGGCGCGAGGAGATATCCATGATCTCTTCGACTTCGACCAGGTTGTTGGCGCGCAGCGTGCTGCCGGTGGAAACCACGTCGACAATCGCGTCCGACAGGCCGACCAGCGGAGCCAGCTCCATCGAGCCATACAGCTTGATCAGGTCGACGTGCACGCCCTTGGCGGCGAAGTGCTCGCGCGCGGTCTGGACGAACTTGGTGGCCACGCGCAGGCGCGCACCCGTGCGTACCGCCTTGTCGTAGTCGAAGCCGGCGTTGACGGCCACCGACATGCGGCACTTGGCGATGTTCAGGTCGATCGGCTGGTACAGCCCTTCGCCGCCGTGCTCCAGCAGCACGTCCTTGCCGGCCACGCCGAAGTCCGCCGCGCCGTACTGCACGTAGGTCGGCACGTCGGAGGCGCGCACGATGATCACGCGCACGTTGGGGTCGTTGGTCGCCAGGATCAGCTTGCGCGAGGTCTCCGGGTTTTCCAGCACGGTGATGCCGGCCGCCGCCAGCAGCGGCAAGGTGTCGTCGAAGATGCGGCCTTTCGACAGCGCCAGGATCAGCTGATCGTTGGCAGGTGTAGTCATATCGGTCATGGTCTGTTTCAAATGCTTGGTTTGCGTGGCCTGAGTCTTTGTTTAACTGCTTATTTCAGGCGCACGATGTCCGCGCCAACGGCCGACAGCTTCACTTCCATGCGGTCGTAGCCGCGGTCGAGGTGATAGATGCGATCGATGACGGTGGTGCCTTGGGCCGCCATGGCGGCGATCACCAGCGAGGCCGAGGCGCGCAGGTCGGTCGCCATCACGGGCGCGCCCACCAGCTTGTCGACACCCTTGATGAAGGCGGTATTGCCTTCGGTGTGGATGGCCGCACCCAGGCGGTTCATCTCCTGCACGTGCATGAAGCGGTTCTCGAAGATCGTCTCGGTCACGCGGCTGGTGCCCGAAGCGATGGTGTCCACCGCCATGAACTGGGCCTGCATGTCGGTCGGGAAGCCCGGATACTCGGTGGTGCGGAACGATACCGGACGGGGACGGCCATCCATCACGGCGCGGATGCTGTCGGCGCCCACGGTCATGACCAGGCCGATGTCGCGCAGCTTGTCGAGCGCCACGTCGAAGATGTCCGTGCGGGTGTTGGTCAGCAGGATGTCGCCGCCGGTGGCCGCCACGGCGCACAGGAACGTCACCGCTTCAATGCGGTCAGAGATTACCGCGTGCTTGGCGCCGGTCAGCGACGGCACGCCCTGGATCACCAGGCGGTCGGTGCCGATGCCGGAGATCTTGGCGCCCATCTTGACCAGCAGGTTGGCCAGATCGGTCACTTCCGGCTCGCGCGCGGCGTTTTCCAGAATGGTTTCGCCTTCGGCCAAAGTCGCTGCCATCAGCAGGTTCTCGGTGCCGGTGACGGTGATCATATCGGTGTGGATGCGCGCGCCTTTCAGCTTGGCGCACTTGGCGTAGATGTAGCCGCCCTCGATGGTGATCTCGGCGCCCAGCGCCTGCAGCCCCTTGATGTGCTGGTCGACCGGACGCGAGCCAATGGCGCAGCCGCCCGGCAGCGACACCTTGGCTTCGCCGAAGCGCGCCAGCAGGGGACCCAGTACCAGGATCGAGGCGCGCATGGTTTTGACCAGCTCGTAGGGCGCCTCCAGCGTGTCGATGCCGCTGCCGTTGAGCGTGACCGCTTCGTCTTCGACCTGAGTCACCTTCAAGCCGGTCTTGGACAGCAGCTTGAGCATGGTGCGCACGTCGTGCAGGCGCGGCACGTTGGTCAGTTCCAGGTCGCCGGCGGTGAGCAGGCCTGCGCACAGGATCGGCAGCGCCGCGTTCTTGGCGCCGGAAACGGAGATTTCGCCATTCAGGCGGTGGCCACCGACAATCTTAAGCTGGTCCATGTGCAGTCCTTTTTATAGAGGATTCGGGTGTAGGGTGTCTCTGAAAAAACCGCGGTAAACGGCGGTAAAGCTGATTTAAGCCTGGTACTCTTCGGGCGTGAGCGTCTTCATCGACAGCGCGTGGATCTCTTCGCGCATGCGGTCGCCCAGCGCCGCGTAGACCAGCTGATGGCGCTGGACCGGACGCTTGCCGGCAAACGCGGGCGAGACGATCAGCGCGGTGAAGTGCTGGCCGTCGCCATCGACTTCCAGATGGGTGCATTCGAGACCGGCGGTCAGGTAGCTGTGGATCAGTTGGGGAGTAGTAGCCATGATGAATTCCTGGTGTCTGTAATGTGAAGCGATCAGTGGCGCAGCTTGTAGCCGCGCTTGAGCAGATTGATGGCGGTGGCGGCGAGCACGACGAAAAACACCGACACAATCGCCAGGCTGGTCCACGGCGACACGTCGGACTGGCCGAAGAAGCCGTGGCGGAAGCCATCGATCATGTAGAAAAACGGGTTGGCGTGCGAGACGGCCAGCCAGAACGGCGGCAGCGACTTGATCGAGTAGAACACGCCCGACAAAAAGGTGGCCGGCATGATCAGGAAGTTCTGAAACGCGGCCAGCTGGTCGAATTTTTCGGCCCAGATGCCGGCGATCACACCCATGGTGCCCAGAATGGCCGCGCCCAGCAGCGCGAACACGGCGATCCACAGGGGCGCCGCAAAGCTCATGTGGGCGAACCACGCGGTGGTGATGAACACGCCGGCGCCGACCACCAGCCCGCGCACCACGGACGCCAGCACGTAGGCCGAGACGATTTCCCAGTGCGACAGGGGCGGCAGCAGGATGAACACCAGGTTGCCGGTGATCTTGGACTGGATCAGCGAGGAGGACGAGTTGGCGAAGGCGTTCTGCAGCACGCTCATCATCACCAGGCCCGGAATCAGGAACGCCGTGTAGCTCACGCCCGGATACACCTCGACCCGGCCTTCGAGCACGTGGCCGAAGATCAGCAGGTACAGCATGGCGGTCAGGATGGGCGCGGCCACGGTCTGGGTGGCGACCTTCCAGAAACGCAGCGTCTCTTTGTAGAACAGCGTTTGAAAACCGACGGATACGAAACTCATACGCTGCCCTTGTCCATAATCTGCAGGAAGATGTCTTCCAGGTCTGCCTGCTGCAGCTGCATCTCGTCGATGACGGCGCCGCTCTCGCGCAGGCGCGCCAGGATCGGTTCGACGTCGGAATATTCGTTCACGCGCAGGCTGTAACGCTGGCCGAGGCCGTTGTTGCCGTTGCCGGGGTCGTGCTCATCGTGCGCCACCAGGTGGCGCAGGTCGTCCGGCAGTGCCCCGCTTTTCAGGTGCACGTTCAGTTGCGAGCCGGAGATGCGGCGGATCAGCGCCGACATGGTGTCGAGCGCGACCACCTTGCCGCTTTTAAGCATGGCCACGCGCTGGCACATGGCCTGCGCTTCTTCCAGGTAGTGGGTGGTCAGCACGACCGTGTGGCCTTCGCGGTTCAGGCGCGAGATGAACTTCCACAAGGTCTGGCGCAGTTCCACGTCGACGCCGGCGGTCGGCTCGTCGAGCACGATCACGGGCGGCTTGTGCACCAGCGCCTGCGCCACCAGCACGCGCCGCTTCATGCCGCCGGACAGGGCGCGCATGTTGACGTCGGCCTTGTTGGTCAGGTCCAGGTTGCCCATGACCTCGTCGATCCACTTGTCGTTGTTCTTCAGGCCGAAGTAGCCGGACTGCAGGCGCAGGGTTTCGCGCACGGTGAAGAAGGGGTCGAACACCAGTTCCTGCGGCACCACGCCGAGCTTGCGGCGCGCTTCGCGGAAGTCGCCGCCCACGTCGTGGCCGTGGATGGACACGCTGCCCGCATCGGCGCGGATCAGGCCCGCGATGATGGAGATCAGGGTGGTTTTGCCGGCGCCGTTCGGGCCCAGCAGGCCGAAAAATTCGCCCTCTTCAATCGAGAGCGAGACGCCGCCCAAGGCCTTCAGGCTCTTGTAGCTTTTCTCGACATTGGTGATCTGGATGGCAGTCATGCTCGGTCTTGGTAGGCGCTGGTATAGACAGTATCGCTATAGGTTGCGCGGAAACATTCAATTATAGGGGAAATACGCTTTGGCCGAGCCGGGTTGATGGCGATGGACGGCGGCGGAGCAAAGCTCGCGCGACAATGGACCACCAACCGCTGAACCGTCATGCCCGCGAAAGCGGGGACCCATAGAACCTGTGTTCATAGTCAGCATGGGTCCCCGCTTTCGCGGGGATGACGGTTTTGAAGCTAACGGTATTGCTCGCAATGCCGACGGTTTCCCGGATCGCGCGATTATTAATGCTAACTGTTGGAACTGAAGGTTGGCCGCTACTCAGGCCCGGGCGGGACGCAAACCCCGGCCGCTAGGCCGGGGCTGGAACAGGATCAATGATGGTGCAGATGGACCGCGGGTGCCACTGGCCGCTCGGCGACGAGGATTTCGTCGACGCCGTACAGATCGGACAAACTCACCAGGCTGGCTGGCATGTTGATATACGACAGCGAGATACCCGCCTTGCGGGCGGCGCGCTGCCAGGCCAGCAATACGGCCACGGCCGAGGAATCGGTGCTTTGCACCGACGCCAGGTCGAACACCGTGCTGCCGGCCTTGATGGCAGCGATGCCCTGGGCCAACGCGATTTTCGCGTTGGCCACGGTCAGGCTGTCGATCTGGTCCAGGGTATTGACGGTCATCGTATTACTTTGCAGGCTTGATCGGCTTGTTGGCCAGCTTCTTGTTGCGCTCGGCCAGCGACTTGATCAGGCCATCGATGCCCGACTTGCCGATTTCCGAAGCGAAGTTACCCTTGTAGGTTTCCACCAGCCACGCGCCCAGCACGTTGATGTCGAAAATCTTCCAGCCAGCCGGGGTCTTGGCCAGGCGATAGTTCAGCGTGATCGGCTCGCCGCGGGTCATGTTGACCTGCGAGCGCACTTCCACTTCCTGGTCGGCCGGGTCGGCGCGCAACGGTTTGAATTCCACCGTTTCGTTCTTGATCTGCGACAGCGCGCCCGAGTAGGTAAATACCAGCAGGGTGCGGAATTCCTGGGACAGCTGCTTCTGCTGTTCCGGGGAAGCGTCGCGCCAGAAACGGCCGGCGGCCAGCGCGGTCATGCGCTGGAAGTCGACGTGCGGCAGGATCTTGGTCTCGACCAGGTCCATGACGCGCTTCTGGTTGCCGGCCTGGATTTCCTTGTCGGCCTTGGCGGTTTCGATGACGTCGCTGGAAATGCGTTTGACCAGCGCGTCCGGGGCTTCGTTCGGAGCGGCAATCGCGGTTGAAACGGCAGTAGTGGCAATGGCCACGGTCGCTGCTGCGATGAGTTGTTTAATCAGTTTCATAAGCTCTCTTTGAGAAAGTAAGTGGCATCCGGCTGACCTTGGGGCTGCGCCTTATTGAACAAGGGACAGCGCACCACGGGACATTACACCAATAACTACTGGCCGGCCGGTTTGGTTGACGCCGGTTGCACTTCGTTACCAGTTGCCGTCGCTGCCGCGGCGGCGGGCGCCGGCGCCGGGGTCGGCTCGTCCGCGTAAGCGGCCTTGATGCTGGCAGCGTCGGGCGCGGCCGCTTCGGCGCGGGCATCCTTGCGCGATTTCTCACCATCGAAAATCTTGCTCTGGCGACGCTGCAGGTAGCCGTCGCGGATGAATTCGTAACGATCCAGCGCCGCTTCTTCCATCAGGTTGGAGGCGTCCAGCAGCACGGCGCGCTGGTCGACCACGCGCGTGACGGTGCCGACATTGCGGTAGCCGACGTTGTTGTACTGGTTCCATGGGTCGGCCGCCATATCCAGCGGCAAGGCCGCCGTGTCGCGCACGGTCGACGGGCCCAGCAGCGGCAGCATCACGTACGGACCGGACGGCACGCCCCAGTAACCCAGGGTCTGGCCGAAGTCTTCGTTGTGCTTTTGCAGGCCGGCTTCCGAGGCCACGTCGAACAGGCCGCCGATACCGAAGGTGGTGTTCATCATGACGCGGGTAAAGTCGGACATGCCCGCTTCGCCCTTGCCCTGCATCAGGTTATTGGCCGAGCTCCACACATCCGACAGGTTGCCGAAGAAGTTATTGATGCCCGTTTGTACGAACGACGGCAGCACTTTCTTGTAGGCGGTGGCGGCAGGCTTGAGGGCATGCTTGTCGATGGCGTCGTTAAAGGCGAACACCGGACGGTTGAAGCCTTCCAGCGGGTCTTTCGGGTTGGTCGACGCGCATCCGCTTACCAGAGCGAACACGGCGGCAAGGGCAGCCAGTTTAAGTGGCGCTGTGTACATATTTTTCTTCATTATTTGCTCTCTTCCTTACCTTCGGCCGCCTGGCTGTAGATGAACTGATTGATCAGGTCTTCCAGCACGGTGGCCGATTGGGTACGGCTGATCCGGTCGCCATTGACCAGATTGTTGGTGTCGCCGCCAGCCTCGATCCCGATGTATTGTTCACCGAGCAGGCCAGCAGTCAGGATTTTCAACGAGCTATCTTTTGGGAATTTATAGCCGGTTTCAAGTTCCAAGGTTACCAGTGCCTGGTAAGACTTGTCATCAAACTTGATATCGCCGACCCGGCCGACCACCACACCGGCGCTTTTCACGGGCGCCTGTGGCTTCAAGCCACCGATGTTGTCGAACTTGCCGGTGATCGCGTAGGTATTCCCGAACGACAGCGTGCTCATGTTGCCGGCCTTGAGCGCCAGGAACACCAGTGCAAGCAGGCCCAGAATCACGAACAGGCCGACCCAAACGTCGATAGATTTGCGATGCATATTTCTTTCCTAACACTGGTTGTTCGGCAGGACTGCGCTGCCGGATTCAAAATCGTCGAATTGCGCGTGCCGCTGCCCTGCTGAATCCAGCCGGCGCCGTCACGCTTGACACTTAGTTGAACATGATCGCGGTGAGCACGAAGTCCAGGCCCCACACCATCAGCGAGGCGATCACCACGGTACGGGTGGTGGCGCGCGAAACGTCTTCCGGCGTCGGCTGGGCCTGATAACCCTGGAACAGCGCCGTGAAGGTGACCGCGATGCCGAACACCAGGCTCTTGATAATGCCGTTGACCACGTCGCCGCGCACGTCGACGTTGGCCTGCATCTGCGACCAGAACGCGCCTTCGTCCACACCGATCAGCTGCACGCCGACCAGGTAGCCGCCCAGCACGCCAACGGCACTGAAGATGGTCGCCAGAATCGGCATGGCAATCACGCCGGCCCAGAAACGGGGCGCCAGCACGCGCTGGATCGGGTTGATCGCCATCATTTCCATGGCCGAGAGCTGTTCGCCCGCCTTCATCAGGCCGATCTGGGCCGTGAGCGAGGTGCCGGCGCGGCCGGCAAACAGCAGCGCGGTGATGACCGGACCCAGCTCGCGCACCAGCGCCAGCGCGACCACCTGGCCAAGCTTTTGTTCCGCGCCGTAAGGCGTCAGGGTGATGTACCCCTGCAGGCCGAGCACCATGCCCACGAACAGGCCGGAGACGACGATGATGACGAGCGAATAGTTACCGATAAAATGGATCTGCTCGGAAATGAGCGCGGGACGGCGCAGCGCGCCTGCCGACAGGCCCAGCAGATTGAAGAACGAACGGGTGGCGAAGCCCACGCTGGCGATGTTCTCGCGCAGGCTCTGGCCGACGGCGCCGAAGGCGTTGGTGATCACGTTGCCGTTCCCGTTGCCGTTGTTGCTCACTTTGTCGCTCGCGTTGTTGCTCACGTTGTTGCTCATGAGTGCGCTCCCAAACCCAGGTCGTCGGCCAGCGACTTGCCCGGGTAGTGGAACGGCACGGGGCCGTCCGGCGCGGCGTTGACGAATTGCTTGACGTACGGGTCTTCCGACACGCGCAGGTCGGCAGGGGTACCCTGGGCGACGATTTTACCGGCGGACATAAAGTAGACGTAATCGGCGATCGCGAAGCACTCGTGCACGTCGTGCGAGACCAGGATCGAGGTCGAGCCGAGCGCTTCGTTGAGTCTGCGGATCAGGTTGGCGGTGACGCCCATCGAGATCGGGTCGAGGCCGGCGAACGGCTCGTCGTACATGATCAGTTCCGGGTCGAGCGCGACGGCGCGGGCCACGGCCACGCGGCGCGCCATGCCGCCCGAAATTTCGGCGGGCTTGAGTTTGGCCGCGTTGCGCAGGCCGACCGCATGCAGCTTCATGAGCACCAGATCGCGGATCAGTTCTTCCGGCAGATCGGTATGCTCACGCATGGGAAAGGCCACGTTGTCGAACACGGTCAGGTCGGTGAACAGTGCGCCGAACTGGAACAGCATGCCCATCTTGCGGCGCAGCTTGTACAGGCCGTCGATATCGAGCTTGTGCACGACTTCGCCGGCAACTTTGACTTCGCCTTTTTGCGGGCGGATCTGGCCGCCGATCAGGCGCAGCACGGTGGTCTTGCCGCAACCCGAACCGCCCATGACGGCGATGACTTTCCCGCGCGGGAAATCCATGCGCAAGTTGGACAGGATAGACCGGTCGCCATAGGCAAAGTGTAAATCGCGGATCTCAACTAAGTTCGGCACGGCGACATTCGTTTTTTGGGAATGGCGTATTGTAGTGCAGAAAGGGCAAGGCTTGCTGGCGACCGCCCATTTCCGCGCAGTAGCTAGAGGTGAGAAAACAACACTACTGAACGCCGGGTCAGATATTTTGAACGCTAAGTGCTTGTTTTCGTTTCTTTTTTGAAAAAGCGGCGCGGCGACTAAGCGTGTATTGATTGCATTTAAGGTAATGTTCTGCGGCGACCCACCGCGCTGGGAATGCCCGTCGCTGCCCTGCTGCGCAGGCCTTCGCCCTGCCCTGCCGACCGGCCTCAGCGCGCTGGCGCGGGCGCGGCCCGGACACTGGCCACCCGCTGGGCCAGCGTGGCCGCCGACAGCTCGCCCATGCGATGATCCACCATGACGCCGCGCGCATCGAAGAACAAGGTGGTCGGCAAGCCGGTCGACCCCACCGTGCGCGCCAGCTCGCCGCCCGGGTCGAGCACGACGTTGCGCAGCACCAGCCGGTGCCGTTGCAGATACTGGCGCACCACGGCCGCACTCTCGCCCTGATTGGCGAAGACGAACGTCACATCGGGATGCTGCTGCTGGGCCAGCACCAGCGCGGGCATCTCGCGCCGGCACGGCGGGCACCAGCTGGCCCAGAGGTTGACCACGACGGGCTTGCCGGCCAGGGAAGCCAGCGCGACGGGCTGTCCATCCACGCCGGTCAGCGTCATCGATGGCAGGCTCTGCGGTACTGGCGCGAGCAGCGCCGTCAGCCCCGCAGCCAGGCACCAGACCACCAGCCCGGTTCCCACGCCGGCCGCGAGCGCGCCGCGCCGGAGGCGGTCGCGCCATGCCAGCGCCGCACCGGCCAGCAGCGCGGCGGCCATGCCGGCCCATGCCGTCAGCCCGCCATCGCGCAGATCGAGCACGCTCCAGGGGGCGGCGCGGTAGTGCGGCCAGTACGCCAGCACGAAGGCGGCGCGCGCCGCCACGATGGTGGCAACCACGACGATCCACTGGAATCGCTCGACCGATACGCCGCGCCGCGCCGCCACATGGGTGCCGGCGGCCATGCCCAGCAGCAGCGCGAGGAAGGTTGCCAACAACTCGGCGGCAAAGGTGAAAGGTCCCAGGGTGATGGCCATGGCCGGTACGCTCCTGCGCAGTAAATCGTGTCATTCGACGGACGGTGCGTGCAGTGTACCGGCTTGCTCCAGCCAGCGCGCCACGACGCTCAGCTCGGCATCGGTGAAGCGTCACGGCCGCGGGCGCCACCTCCAGCCCGGCGGCAATCTCGCCGATCTTGGCGTCGGGGCGCGACTGCAGGAAAAACAGCAGCCCGACCTGGGCCGAACTGGCGCCGTCTGCGCACCCGAGAAGCAACCCGGGGACAGGGACGGGCGCCATTCGTCGCCCATTCGTCGCTCATTGCCCGGCGGGGATGTTGTTTTGTCCTGACATATTTTGGCCCGGCGTCATCGGCACCGGAACCTGAAGCGCCGGCATGGCTGCGCGGTGTCGCCTGCTCGCTGCGCTGACGCACAGCTGCATATACGGCCCTCGTCTGGTTAACCAACAGCCCGGTGCGATATCGAAACCGATATGCATAACCCAGAAAAAATCATTGGCTGGATCATGGCCGAATCCCTAAGATGATTTATGAAAACTGCCAGTTGAGCAGCACATTTTCACCATAACTAAAAAAACGGGAGACGAAATGAAATCGCAAGTTTATGTCAGTCCTTTGGCCTTGAAGCTGACCGTGGCGGCGCTGATGGGCGCTGGCCTGCTCAGCAGCGCCTCGGTGTGGGCGCAAGCCGCCGCGGAACCGGCGGCGCCGGCCGACACCACAACCGTGGTCGTCACGGGCGTGAAGGCATCGCTGATCAAGAGCCTGGCGATCAAGCGCACCAGCGACCAGGTCGTGGAATCGATCGTCGCCGAAGACATCGGCAAGCTGCCCGATAACAATGTCGTCGAAGCGCTGCAGCGCATCACGGGCATTCAGGTCACCAACCGGGCCGGCGGCGAAGTGGGCACCTTGTCCATCCGCGGTCTGCCCGACGTCCAGACCACCTGGAACGGCCGCACGATTTTTACCGCGTCCGGCACGCAGGTCGCGCTGCAGGACATTCCGTCGACCCTGGTGCGCCAGATCGACGTCTACAAGACGCGCGACGCCAGCCAGCTGGAAACCGGGATTGCCGGCCAGGTGGACGTGAAGTCGCTGCGGCCGTTCGATTTCAAGGGATCGAAAGTGTCGCTGTCAGCGCGTGCAACCTATCTCGAACCGGCTGAAAAAACCAACCCGCAGCTCAGCGGCATGGTCAGCAACCGCTGGAAAACCGACCTCGGCGAATTCGGCGCCCTGGTCAATCTGTCGGGCACCCGGACCAAATACCGCAATGAAAGCGTGGCGCCGGGCGCGATGGTGCCGTTTGTCAGCCCCAACGCTGCCGAAGTTCCCGCAGGTTACACGCCCTTGCAGCGCATCACCGACACCAGCATCTGGACGCCGGGCACCTATACCGGCTTGCCCACGGCGGCCGGTTCCACGCTCAATTTCAACGGCAAAGCGTATCCGTATTACCTGGCGCGCGACGCCGTCTTCCAGGCCGACCTGCAGGGAGAGCGCGAGCGCACCGCCGGCAATATCGCCCTGCAGTGGAAACCGAACAGCGATGCGGTGTACACCCTGGAATCGATGTACAGCGGCTACCGTGACAAGGCCTTCAATCAGCTGCTGTTCAGCTTCGTCGACTGGTGGGGCGATCTCGGCAGCAATCCTGCCGGGTCGATTACGACGTTCCCGGGAACCAACATCATCAAGAGCCGTAATGTCGGCAGCGTGTATGGCTTCAACAGCGGCGACTACACGACCTCGGCAACCGATTCCTACGTTCATGCTGTGAACGGCAAGTGGAATATCGGCGACAGGCTCAAGCTGGAAGGCGATCTGTCCTACCAGACCAGCGACTTTCACACGGAATTTACCGCCACCCGCATCGATCGCGTGGCAAAGTCCATCAACGTCGACTTCAATGACGGCAGCAACAACACGGCGTTCAGTTTCAACGA
Organism: Janthinobacterium lividum; assembly: GCA_943372275.1. Taxonomy (GTDB): domain Bacteria; phylum Pseudomonadota; class Gammaproteobacteria; order Burkholderiales; family Burkholderiaceae_D; genus Telluria_A; species Telluria_A lividum_A. The sequence continues at coordinate 27,946 of CALRYE020000016.1, read as the reverse complement.
CAATGCCGAGCTGACCGATCCGGCCAAATGGAATGTGGCGCAGTTCTTCGATAACGCCAACCGCAACAAGGGCAGCGCCGCAACGGCCACGCTGGCGGGCGTGTTCGATGCCAACTGGGGTCCACTGGAGACGATCCAGTTCGGCGCGCGCCTGGACAACCGCAAGGCGTCGGAGGCGAACCGCACCCAATCGGCCTTCCTGGGCCGCAACCTTGCCTCGCTGGGCGCGCAGTATTCCTCCACCAACTCGAATTTCGGCACGGACATTGCGGACGTTCCGCGCAGCTGGGTCGAGCCCAACGCCTACTATATCCGCGACAATATCGACGACTGGCGCAAGCTGTATAACTCGGCCGACAAGAACTTCCTGACGACGGACAAACTGAGTCTGCAAAAAACGTTCGCCGTCGAGGAAAAAACCAGCAACCTGTTCCTGATGGGCAATACACAAACCGAACTGTTCGGCAATCGCCTGCGCGGCAACTTCGGCGTGCGCTACGTCAAGGTCGATACCGACATGACCTTTTACAAGGTCGACGCCAGCACCAAGGCGGTCACCGCGACCAATGCCAGCAAGTCGACCAGCAAGCTGCTGCCCAGCATGACGCTGATTTACGACCCGGCCAAGGACGTCGTGGTGCGCTTGAATTATGGTGAAACCCTGCGCCGCCCGAACTTCGGCGATCTGAATCCGGTCTTGCAACTCGGTGACGACGTGTCGAAGGTGGGCTATGGCTCGGGCGGCGGCGGCAATCCGGACCTGAAACCGACGCAGTCCAAGAACCTCGATCTGACGGCGGAGTGGTATTTCCAGAAAGACAGCGCACTGTACGGCACTGTGTTCAAGCGCAAGATCGACGGCCTGATCGTGGGCTTGCGGCGCAAGGTGCACCTCGATCCTGCGGAAGATCCGTTCCGCAACTCGACCGGGGGCGGCGACCATACGAACGGCTACGACTACGTGATCAATTCGCCGGTGAACGCCTCCAATGGCACCATCAGTGGCGCCGAGTTCGGCTTGATCTACTTCCCCAAGGGGCTGCCGAGTATGCTGGACGGCCTGGGCTTCCAGGGCAGCTTCACGCGACTGCAATCGTCGCAGAACGTGCCTGAGGCCAATGCTGCCGGCGACATCGTCAACCAGCTGGAAACCCCGTTCTTCGGCGTGTCCAACCGCTCCTACAATGCCACCCTGGCCTACGAAAAGGGCCCGGTCAGCGCGCGCCTGTCGTATGTCTGGCGCTCCGGCTTTTTGGCCAGTAACGAAGCGGCCTTGTTCGCCAATCCGATCGGCATCTGGCGTCATCCGGAAAAGAGTGTCGACGCGCAGCTCTCCTACAAGATCAACGACAACCTGTCGGTCGATCTGAGTGGGGTCAACTTGACGAACGAAGTGCAGCAGGCGTACTACCACTTCGGCAATGCGGGCAATGCGCAGCTGACCAATTTCGGTACGCTGCAGATCGGGCGTTCGGTCTCGGCAGCGTTGCGCTGGAAGATGTAAGCGACCACGGTCAGGAACACCGTTCGCCAGACAGGGCGTTGCTCGGGTTATACCGGCAACGCCCTGTTTCACTATTGCGCAGGATGAGTCAAACAGGCGCCGAGCCCGGCAAGCGCCGATGGGCGCGGCGCCGGGGTCAGCGTGGCGCTGGCGTAGGCAGGTCGAGCAGCTGCTTCTGCATCTGCAGCAGCGCGTCTTGCATGGCCAGCTTGCCGGCCAGGCTGAAGTCCTTCTTGAAGTCGTCGAACTCGGCGTTGCCTTTGCCGACCACCCGCTTCGTGTCGATCAGCTTGCCGTTGGCGTCGCTCACTTCGCACACCAGATCGATGCTGAAATAGGTCGGCGGCCACGTCAGCATGCTCGACGACGACGAGGCCGGCGTCACCCGCGGCGTGATCACGTAGCTGATCTTGTTCTTGCCGATGGCGTCCTTGTCGGCCGGGTTTTTCAGCGTGGTCACCTGATCGAAGACGTTGGTCAGCATTTTGTAAAAGCCCACTTCCAGGTCGCGGTACGGCGTGCTGGTGACTTTGTCGCCGCCGCCGCCCGGTGTGACTTTCTCTTCGTTGCGCAGCGCTTCGTTGACGTAATAGCCGACGCTGGCCTTGATCTTCGGTTTGGCATCGGCGGGACGCTCGATCTTGGCGATGTCCGGCGCGATCATCAGGGGATGGGAGCAACCGCCCAGTACGGCCAGCAGCAGCGCGGCGCCGGCCAGTTTCAATACGTGTAATGTTTTCATGTTGTCGTGTTCTTCAGAAGGTTATTTCAGCGCGGCGGCGAACTCGGGGTCGGCGTACAAGGTGGCCAGCAGTTTGCGCACCATGGTCGAGTACTCGGCGATCGCGCGGGGAATGGCGATGCCACCCACAAACGACGATTCCCACTCGTGATTGATGGTCTTGACTTTGTCGAAGCGCACCGCGGCGTTGTTCCTGACCACCACCTGCACATCCATGTTGCCGCGGCCGGTGCTGAAGCCGGAGGCGTCCACATCGTTCTTGATCAGCGCGCCGCTGATGTCGATGTTGGCGTTGGCGGCGTACTTGTCGGCCAGCGTCAGCTCCAGCTTGAGCGCTTCGCCCACGTAGTTGGCATACGATTCCTGATAAGGCGAGCTGACCCTGGTGCCACGCAGCGAGATGGGATTGACGTTGCCTGCGCCGGGCGTATCGGTGAAGGTGCCGACCTTGATCTTGGCCGGTCCCGTGGCCTTGAGCGCGGCGATGTTGTCGAGCGAAGAGGGATAAGTCGGGGCAACGGTGGAGCAGCCGGTCAGGACGGCCGAGAACAGCAGGGCGGAGCATGCGTAGAGCAGACGGTTCATGATGTGCCTATGATTGAGAGAAAATAGATGGTGCAGAGCGGCGCCCGGCGCCGGCATGCCTATTTGGCCGCGCCCAGCGTTGGCGTGGTGGCTGGGGTGCTGGCGGCCGCAATGCCGGCCACTGGCGTGCCGGCGGCTGGGCTGGCGGCGATGGGCTGCTCGCTGATCTGGCGCAGCATGACGGCCACCGTATTCGGATAATCGAAGCCGGCGCCGGTATTGCGGTCGATGATGTAGCCGATGCCGCCGCCGATCAGGATGTTGCCCCATACGGCGGTGTTGGATTTGGAGACGACCGTCGCGTTACCGGCCATCACGTCGCGCTTGCAATCGATGACCAGGTCGCCCGTGCTTTTATGGACGGTGGTACTGCCCGGGGTGGTGATGAACCAGGAGCCGGCATCGTTGGACAGGGTGCAGCCGACGCCGGCGACTTCCTGATTATTGAAGACGGTGGTGACCGACAGTGGCTGCATCTTGGTGCCGGTGATGGACGCGCAGCCGGTCAGTAGCACTGCGGCGGCGAGAACAGATAGTTTGAGCATGAATTTCCCGTAGTTGTCGGACTGCATGCGTGCGCGCGTAGCGCGCCGCTGCGGCCTTGTTGTGGTGCCGCTCTGGACGGCAGCGCATTCTACAGGGCAAGCAATTGCTGAAAACTATAGAAAAGTAACAAAGAGGAAATAAATGATGCCGACGGACAGTGGCACTTTAGCGGCATGTGCGTGGCGAGCTTGGCGGCTGGTGGATTGGCCGCTATCGCCTGTGTCGTTATCCCCGGCTAAACGCAAAACCGCCGTTCCCGCACTGGTGGGTATCCATGCCATCTGGTGATCGGATGTGCTATGGATTCCCGCCTACGCGGGAACGACGGTTTTCAGGCGGACAATTTGCTCTAGCTCTAGCTGGAGCTCTAGCTCTAGCTTAGCGCGGCAGTACCGACGACCCCATCAGGAATTCATCGACCGCGCGCGCAGCCTGGCGCCCTTCGCGGATCGCCCACACCACCAGCGACTGGCCGCGGCGCATGTCGCCGGCCACGAATACCTTCGGCACCGAGGTCTGATAGCAACCTTCGCCATCGGTGGTCGCCTTGGCGTTGCCGCGGTTGTCTTTCTCGACGCCGAACGCTTCCAGCACTTGCTGCACCGGCGACACGAAACCCATGGCCAGCAGCACCAGGTCGGCCTTCATTTCGAATTCCGAATCCGGCACTTCCTGCATCTTGCCGTCTTTCCACTCGACGCGGCAGGCGATCAGCTTCTCGACCTTGCCGCCCTTGCCTTCCAGGCGCTTGGTGGCCACGGCCCAGTCGCGCTCGCAACCTTCTTCGTGCGACGACGAGGTGCGCAGCTTGGTTGGCCAGTACGGCCATACCAGCGGCTTGTTCTCTTGCTCAGGAGGCATAGGCATCAGTTCGAACTGGGTCACCGACGCGGCGCCATGACGGTTCGAAGTGCCCACGCAGTCGGAACCCGTATCGCCGCCGCCGATGACGACCACGTGCTTGCCGGTGGCCTTCAGCTGGTCCTTGACCTTGTCGCCCGCGTTGACCTTGTTCTGCAAGGGCAGGAAATCCATGGCGAAATGCACGCCCTTCAGGTCACGGCCAGGCACGGGCAGGTCGCGCGGCGACTCGGCGCCGCCGGCCATGATGACCGCGTCGAAATCGCGGGTCAGGTCTTCAGGGAAAATGGTTTCCTTGGCCCAGTTGTTGACGCTGGCAGGGAAGTCTTTGCCGACCAGCACGCTGGTGCGGAACTTGACGCCTTCGGCTTCCATCTGCTCGACGCGGCGGTCGATGTGCGATTTTTCCATCTTGAAGTCGGGAATGCCGTAACGCAGCAGCCCCCCGACGCGGTCGCTCTTTTCGAACACCGTCACTTCATGGCCCACGCGCGCCAGCTGCTGGGCTGCGGCCAGGCCGGCAGGACCGGAACCGATGATGGCGACTTTCTTGCCCGTCAGCGAGCTTGGCGGCTGCGGCACAACCCAGCCGTGCTCCCAGCCCGTGTCGATGATCTTGTGCTCGATCGACTTGATGCCCACCGGGTCGTTGTTGATGCCCAGGGTGCACGCCGACTCGCACGGCGCCGGGCAGATACGGCCCGTGAACTCCGGAAAGTTGTTGGTCGAGTGCAGGTTGTCCAGCGCGGCACGGTAGTGGCCGTGATAGACCAGGTCGTTCCAGTCAGGAATGATGTTGTTGACCGGGCAGCCGTTGTTGCAGAACGGGATGCCGCAATCCATGCAGCGCGCCGCCTGCACCTTGGCCTGCGGATCGGACAGGTGCAGCACAAATTCCTTGTAGTTCTTGAGGCGCGCAGCAGGCTCCAGATAGCCTTCGTCCTGACGCTTGAATTCCATGAAGCCGGTAATTTTACCCACGATATTATTCCTTACTTAGATTCTGTTGCGCACTTAGGCGGCGACTTGTTCGGCAGCTTCTTCCATGCTGCTGTGCATCTCTTCCAGCGCGCGTTTGTATTCGGTCGGGAAGACCTTCACAAACTTGCTGCGGCCGGTTGCCCAGTCGTCCAGCAGGAAGCGGGCGCGGGTGCTGCCCGTGTGCTTGAAGTGACGCTCGATCAGGCGCTTGAGGATCACTTCATCGGCTTCGCGCTCGGTGGCGCGGCTCTGGCTGTGCCAGCTCGACACGGCGCCCTGGTCCTTGGCGGCAACGACCCGCTCCAGGTTGACCATGGCCGTGTTGCAGCGCTTTTCAAAGTCGCCCAGCGGATCGTAGACATACGCCACGCCGCCCGACATGCCGGCGGCGAAGTTACGGCCCGTGCCGCCCAGCACCACGACGGTGCCGCCGGTCATGTATTCGCAACCGTGGTCGCCGCAACCTTCGACCACCGCGGTGGCGCCCGAGTTACGCACGGCGAAACGCTCGCCGGCCACGCCGTTGAAGAAGGCTTCGCCGGAAATCGCGCCGTACAGCACGGTGTTGCCGACAATGATGTTGTCCACTGCCCAGCCGCGGAACTCGGTGTTCGGACGCACGATGATGCGCCCGCCCGACAAGCCCTTGCCCACGTAATCGTTACCCTCGCCCACCAGATCGATGGTGATGCCGGCTGCCAGGAAGGCGGCGGCCGACTGGCCCGCCGTGCCTTGCAGCTGGATGTGGATGGTATCGTCCGGCAAGCCGGCGTGGCCGTAACGCTGCGCCACTTCGCCCGACAGCATGGTGCCGACGGTGCGGTTCAGGTTGCGTACCGGCGAAATGAACGAGACGCGCTCGCCCTTTTCCAGCGCAGCCTTGGCTTGCGCGATCAGCTTGTGGTCCAGGGCCTTTTCCAGACCGTGTTCCTGGAACTCGTTGTGGTACAGGGCCAGGTTGGTGTCGACTTTCGGCTGGTAGAAAATGGCCGAGAAATCCAGGCCTTGCGCTTTCCAGTGCGAAATCGCCTTCGACTTGTCGAGCAGGTCGGCGCGGCCGATCAGCTCGTCGTACGTGCGGATGCCCAGCTGGGCCATCAGCTGACGCGCTTCTTCGGCGACGAAGAAGAAGTAGTTGACGACGTACTCAGGCTTGCCCTGGAACTTGGCGCGCAGGACCGGGTCTTGCGTGGCCACGCCCACCGGGCAGGTGTTCAGGTGGCATTTGCGCATCATGATGCAGCCTTCGACCACCAGCGGCGCGGTGGCGAAACCGATCTCGTCGGCGCCCAGCATGGCGGCGATCACCACGTCGCGGCCGGTTTTCATCTGGCCGTCGGCCTGCACGCGGATACGGCTGCGCAAGCCATTGAGCACCAGCGTCTGCTGGGTCTCAGCCAGACCCAGTTCCCACGGCGTGCCGGCGTGCTTGACCGACGACAGGGGCGAGGCGCCCGTGCCGCCGTCGGTGCCGGCGACCACCACGTGGTCGGCCTTGGCCTTGGTCACGCCGGCGGCGACGGTGCCGATACCCACTTCCGAGACCAGCTTGACCGAGATCGAAGCGCGCGGGTTGGCGTTCTTCAGATCGTGGATCAGCTGGGCCAGGTCTTCGATCGAATAGATGTCGTGGTGCGGCGGCGGCGAAATCAGGCCGACACCCGGCACCGAGAAGCGCAGGCTGGCGATGTATTCCGACACTTTATGGCCGGGCAGCTGGCCGCCTTCGCCGGGCTTGGCGCCCTGGGCCATCTTGATCTGGATCTGGTCGGCCGAGTTCAGGTACTCGGCGGTGACGCCGAAGCGGCCCGACGCGACCTGCTTGATGCGCGAACGCAGCGAGTCGCCGTCCTGCAACGGAATGTCGACGACGACGTTTTCCGCGCCGATGACCGACGCCATGGTGTCGCCCACCTTGATCGGGATGAATTTCAATTCCTTGGTGTAGCGATTCGGATCTTCGCCGCCCTCACCCGTGTTGCTCTTGCCGCCGATGCGATTCATGGCGATGGCCAGGGTGGCGTGGGCTTCGGTACTGATCGAGCCCATCGACATGGCGCCGGTGGCAAAACGCTTGACGATCTCCTTCGCCGACTCGACTTCGTCCAGCGGAATCGCCTTGGTCGGGTCGAGCTTGAACTCGAACAGGCCGCGCAGGGTCAGGTGACGACGGCTTTGGTCGTTGATGATCTGGGCGTACTCTTTATAGCTGCTGAAGTTGTTGCTGCGGGTCGAATGCTGCAGCTTTGCAATCGCGTCCGGGGTCCACATGTGCTCTTCGCCGCGCACGCGGTAGGCGTACTCGCCGCCGGCGTCGAGGGAGTCGGCCAGCACCGGATCGTTGCCAAACGCCAGCGCGTGCAGGCGCAGCGCTTCTTCGGCCACTTCAAAGACGCCGATGCCTTCCACGCTGGTCGACGTGCCGCGGAAATACTTGTTCACCAGCGACTTGTTCAGGCCGATGACTTCGAAGATCTGCGCGCCGCAGTACGACATGTAGGTCGAGATGCCCATCTTGGACATGACCTTCATCAAGCCCTTGCCGATGGCCTTGGTGAAGTTGTAGATGGCGGTGTCGCCCGACAGGTCGCCGGTCATGCCTTGCGCCAGTTCGCGCAGGGTTTCCATGGCCAGGTACGGGTGCACGGCTTCGGCGCCGTAGCCGGCCAGCAGCGCGAAGTGGTGCGTTTCGCGTGCCGAACCGGTTTCCACCACCAGGCCGGTAGACGCGCGCAGGCCGCGGCCGACCAGGTGCTGGTGAATGGTCGAGGTGGCCAAGAGCGCAGGGATCGCGACCTGGTCGGCGGCGATGGCGCGGTCCGACACGATCAGGATGTTGTGGCCGGACTTGACGGCGTCGACCGCTTCGGCGCACAGCGAGGCCAGACTCGCTTCGATGCCTTCCTTGCCCCATGCAACCGGGTAGCAGATGTTCAGTTCATACGACTTGAACTTGCCGCCGGTGTGGCCGCTGATGCCGCGCAGACGCGCCATGTCGTCGAAGCTCAGGATCGGCTGCGACACTTCCAGGCGCATCGGCGGGTTGACGTTGTTGGTATCGAGCAGGTTCGGCTTCGGTCCGATGAACGAGACCAGCGACATGACCATGGCTTCGCGAATCGGATCGATCGGCGGGTTGGTCACTTGCGCGAACAGCTGCTTGAAGTAGTTGTACAGCGGCTTCAATTTGTTGGACATGACGGCCGGCGGCGAGTCGTTGCCCATCGAACCGGTCGCTTCTTCACCCAGCAGGGCCATCGGCGCCATCAGGAACTTCAGGTCTTCCTGCGTGTAGCCGAACGCTTGCTGGCGGTCGAGCAGGCTGATGACAGCCTTTTCGCCCTGGGCGGCAGGCGCATCCTTGGCGCGGTTGTGGCCCAGCTGGCTTTGCGCCAGCTTGATTTCGTTCAGCTTGATGCGCACCGAGTTGATCCACGCCTTGTACGGCTTGGCGTTGGCGTAGGTGTCTTTCAGCTCTTTGTCGTCGATGATGCGGCCCGCTTCCAGGTCGATCAGGAACATCTTGCCCGGCTGCAGGCGCCACTTCTGGATGATCTTCGACTCGGGAATCGGCAGCACGCCCGATTCCGAGGCCATCACGACCAGGTCGTCGTCGGTGACGATGTAGCGCGCAGGACGCAGACCGTTACGGTCCAGGGTGCCGCCGATGTGACGGCCGTCGGTGAAGGCCATGGCGGCCGGGCCGTCCCATGGTTCCATCATCGCGGCGTGGTATTCGTAGAAGGCGCGGCGGTTGTCGTCCATCGTGGTGTGGTTTTCCCACGCTTCCGGCACCATCATCATCATGGCCTGGGCGATCGGATAGCCGGCCATGATCAGCAGTTCGAGCGCGTTGTCGAAACAGGCCGTGTCGGACTGGCCTTCATAGATCAGCGGAAAGAGTTTTTGCAGGTCTTCGCCCAGCACGGCCGACTTCATCACGCCTTCGCGCGCGCGCATCCAGTTGAAGTTGCCCTTGACGGTGTTGATCTCGCCGTTGTGCGCCAGCAGGCGGTACGGGTGGGCCAGCGGCCACTCCGGGAACGTGTTGGTCGAGAAACGCTGGTGCACCAGCGCCAGCGCCGAGATGCAGCGTGGATCTTGCAGATCTTTATAGTAGACGCCGACCTGGTCGGCCAGCAGCAGACCCTTATACACGATGGTACGGGCCGACATCGATGGCACGAAGAATTCTTTGCCGTGCAACAGTTGCAGCGCCTGGATGGCGTGGCCGGACGACTTGCGGATCACATACAGTTTGCGCTCGAGGGCGTCGGTGACCATGATGTCCGGACCGCGGCCGATGAAGATCTGGCGGATCAGCGGTTCTTTGGCGCGCACCAGCGGCGACATCGGCATGGTTTCGTCCAGCGGCACATTGCGCCAGCCCAGCACGACCTGGCCTTCGATGCGCACGGCGCGTTCGATTTCTTGCTCGCAGGCGATGCGCGACGCATTTTCCTTCGGCAGGAACACCATGCCGACGCCATATTCGCCCTGAGGCGGCAGTTCCACGCCCTGCTTGGCCATTTCGTCACGGAAGTACTGGTCCGGGATCTGGATCAGGATGCCGGCGCCGTCGCCCATCAGCTTGTCGGCACCGACCGCACCCCGGTGGTCCAGGTTTTTCAGGATGAGCAAACCTTGCTCAACAATCGAGTGGCTCTTGTTGCCCTTGATATGGGCGATGAAGCCGACGCCGCAGGCATCGTGTTCATTGGACGGGTCGTACAAACCTTGGGCAATCATGAGTGTTCTCCACAGCATTTTTAAGTCGAACAGTAAGGGTAGTACAGTGGAGTACAAAGTACAACATTAATAAATAGGGTCAGAGTCACATTAAAATTTCGGAATAAACTTTAATATTTAATTAGGGACAGGTAGGATCGGCGTCTGCACAGCGTGTAGGAGCAGCGAGCGGCGGGATGGACTTGCTGAAGCAGCGGCGATGCCCGTCAAACATTGTTAATTAGTTATTCAGTGCTTATACTGTGCAGCCCGCCCTTTGAGCCGCATCGCAATGCCCTTTCGCTACTGTTTCCCACCCCGACTTGCCATGGCCACTGGCATGCTGGTACTGCTGTCTGCCGACATCGCACGCGCGCAGGCCGACGCGGCGCCGTTGACGGCGGTGCTGGTGGGCAAGGCGCCGGTGCGGGTCGATGGCGACCTTGGCGATCCCGTCTGGGCGGGTGCGGCCAGCTTCGATTCCTTTCACGAATACGAGCCGCGCAACGGCGCCACTGCCCCGCCGTCCCTGCGCACCAGCGTGCGCCTGTTGATCGACGATACGGCGCTGGTGTTCGGCATCCGCGCCTGGGACAGCCAGCCGTCGAAGATGACCGGTTCGCTGACCCGGCGCGACAAGGTCAGCCAGGACCAGGATTTCATCGGCATCTGGATCGATCCCAGCGGGCATGGCCGGGCGGCGCAGTTCGTCCGTGTCAATATTGCCGGCGCGATCAGTGACGGCCTGTACCGCGCCGACGACGACGAATCCGACCTGGGACCCGATTTTCCCGTCGATGCCGCGGTCAAGATCCTGCCCGACGGGTACAGCATGGAAGTACGCTGGCCTTTGTCGAGCCTGCGTTTTCCTTACCATGGCGGCAAGCACTGGCGCGCCATGATCGAGCGCAGCGTGCCGCACGCGGACAGCCTTTTGCTGATGAGCACGGCGCTCAAATCCGGTTCACTGAGCCGTATTGCGACGCTGCAACGCATCGATGGCATGGGCGACACCGTGGCGCAGGTGCGCGACCGGGCGTTCGTTGAACTCAAGCCCGAACTGACGGTGCGTCAGAGCCGCGCCCGAGTTGCCGGCGCGCCGGACGGTGTTGGCGACGGTGTTGGCGACGGCGATGGCGCGCCGGGCGCAGGCGGCGGCATCGTCTCCAGCCAGACGCGGCGCAGCGCAGCGGGCCTGGAAATTGCCGCGCGCCCGCGCGCCGACTGGGTCCTGAATGCCACCATCAATCCGGACTATTCCCAGGTCGAGATCGATGAGCCAACCTCGTCGGGCGCCAGCCGGATCGCGCTCAGCCTGCCGGAAAAGCGCGGCTTTTTCCTGGAAAGCGCCGACGTGCTGGGCCTGCCGCTGGCCGCCTTTTATTCGCGCACCGTGGCCGATCCGGCCTGGGGCATGCGCGCGACCTGGCGCGCCGCTCATTTGGATGCGACCGGCATGAGCCTGCGCGATCAGGCCGGCGGCGTGGTGCTGCGCGGCAGCGCCTACGCCACCGACGAGTACCTGCAAACCCGGGAAACCAGCGCCAGCATGGCGCGCACCCGCTGGCACGGCGATGGATTGCTGCTGGGCGCGTTCCTGTCGCGCCGCAGCGATGGGCGCGCCGGGAGCAACGAGGTGGCCGCATTCGACGGCCAGTGGAACCGCAGCAGCGCGTCGGGCGCTCAGCAACAGGCTGCCTGGCTGCTGATGCACTCGCAGACCACCAGCCGCTTCGACCACCAGTCGCGTCCGCTGGCCGGGCCGGCGCGGCGCGGCGGGTATTTCTGGACCAAGTACAGCCATAGTTCGGCCGACTGGTGGAATGAAGTCCGCTTCGAAGCGATCGGACCGCAATTTATCAACGACAACGGCTTCGTGCCGCAGACGGGCGTGGTCAAGACCGATGTCAACCTGAACCGGCGCCTGGGTCCCCAGGCCATCCCGGCGCTGGGATTGGAACTGTATGAATTCGAGGCGCACCTGGGGCTGAACGATGTGCGCACGCTGTCGGACCCGCTGAGCGGCCAGACTGGCGGCCAGATTGTCCAGCGCAAGTTCCAGCCCGGCATCTGGCTGTTCGGGCCGCGCCAGACCCGGCTGTTCGTGGATCTGGGCTTCGACCAGCAGCGCGCCCATCCGCTGGGACGTCTGCACGACACGCCAGCGCTGCATTTCGGCTTTGGCTCGTCGCCGTTCTCGTGGCTGTCCAAGGCGGAGGGGGAATTTACCGTGGGGCGCCAGCTCGATGTCGAGGCCGACCGGGTTGGCCGCGGCGGCGACGCCATGCTAACGCTGGGCACGCGCTGGGCGCTGCCGCGCGGCTGGGCGATGGAGCTGGACCAGCGCTGGAACCGGGCCTGGGTACGCGGCGCAGCTGGGCACAAGGGCTTCAGCGACAGCGGCTGGCGCACCCTGGCCATGCTGCACATGACGCCGCAGGATTCGCTGCGCCTGATCGTGCAGAACACGGCGGCAGCGCGCTACGACGGCGGCGCCGACGCGCCCGACCCGTGGGCCGAGCGGGGCAATCACCGCTCGCTGCTGTACCGGCACCTGTGGCGCCATGGCCGTTCGATGTCGCTGGGCTACGCGCGCGATGGAGAAAAGTATCCGTACGCCGCCAGCGCAGCGCTGACGCTCAAGTTTCAGTGGGAGTTGTAGAGATATGTGCCGACCACGGCATGGGGCGCTTGTGGCAAAACCTGATCAGGATGGTTCGGCAGGTTTCTTGAACGGCCGTCCGCGCTTGGCCGGCAGCACCTGCCGCTTGATGGTCTGCTGGAGATTGGTCTTGAAGCTGGTGCTGCCCAGCGGCCACCCCTTGAGCACGGCCGCCTCGATCAGCGCACTCTCCGCTTCCGGCAGGTTCGGCGCGCTCTGTTCTATATAGGCGGCCTCGCGCTGGAACGGGGTGTTTCCCAGCGCCCAGTACAGGGCATGGTCGGTGATCACCGGGTCGGGCCGCACGCCGGCATGGTGCTGGTAGCTGGACCACGGATACTCCAGGGGGCCTGCCACCACGCCCGTGCGCACGGGATTGAATTCGACGAAGCGGCTGACTTTCATGAAATACGCCTGGGCATCGATCAGCGAAGTCTTGAACCGGCCCTGGAACAAGCTGCCGGTGCGCGCATAGCGGGCGTTATACCAAGGGACGTAATAGCGGCCCAGCCGCTGCATCATGTGCGCCAGCGCGCTGTCGGTCTGCGGCGTGGCCAGCAGGTGAAAATGGTCCGGCATCAGTACATACGCATGGATGGCCACCTTGAACTCGCGCGCGCATTCGCGCAACCAGCCCAGAAAGCGCAGGTAATCGTCGCTGTCACGGAAGATCAATTGCGAATTGTTGCCTTGCTGGATGATGTGGTGCGGCTGGTGCGGCACCACCAGGCGGGGTAAGCGGGCCATGTATGCGCAGTTGAAATGGGTGGACGGCTATTGTAAGCGACCCTGTCCCCATTTGTCCGAAGCTGTTCGCGCCCGATGCGGCGCGCGCGTCAGCTCAGGGTGAATCCGGCCGACAGGCTGTAGCCTTCGCCGTAGGCGCTGCGCAGGGGCAGGTCCTGACCCAGCCCGCTGCGCGCCTTCTTGCGCAGGCGGTATACCAGCATGTCGACGCGGCGGCTGGCGTCCGGATCGTCGCCGCCCATGCCGGCCACGATCACCTGGCGCGGCACCGGCCGGGTGTTGATCGTGAGCAGGTGCAGGAAGTTGCATTCCTTTTCCGTCAGGTCGATGACGGCGCCCATCAGCTCAAGTTGGCGAGCACTCACTCTCAAGGTCCACTTGGACGGCTGCGGCTGCGGCTCGGGCGGACGGACGCGCCGGTCGAGCGCCTCGATATGCGCGGCCAGCTCGGGAAACTTGATCGGCTTGGTCAGATAGTGGTCGGCACCCAGGCGCAGGCCCAGAATGCGGTTGTCGAACGCCACCCGCCCGGTCAGCACCAGCAGGCCGATTTCCGGGTACAACTGGCGCATGCGTGGAATCACGTTAAAGCCATCCTCGTCGGGCAGGCCCAGATCGAGCACCACCACCGCCGCCGGGGTCTTGGTCAACGCCGCCCACATGTCGCCGGCCGTGGTGGCAATGGCAACCTCATGGTCGAGCTCCGTCAGGAACTCGGCCATGTCGGCGGCGTAGTCACCGTTGTCTTCGACGATTAATATCTGTGTCATGGGTTGGCCATTATTGTTGATTGCGTGCACCCCGAGTTGTCTTTTGTAACCGAGTCTCGGTGCCTACCCTAGTTTTGTTGATTATAAGAATTATCACAGTTTGTCACAGCGGGCGCAATCACTTTCCCTGTTGTGGTGCGAACTGGCAACCAAATGCGAAATTCCGCACCATGGGGGGCCAGATTGCGCATGCTCACGCTGCCACCCATGACCTCGATGACGGAGCGGGCCAGATACAAGCCCAGTCCGGCGCCGTCGCCTTGGGTATTGGTCGCCCGATAATGTTTACCGAAAATCAAGGTGGTCTCGCCGTCCGGCACGCCCGGCCCCTGGTCGCGCACCATCAAGGTCACGCCGCCGCCGGCCAGCGCACCGGTCAGCGCCACCGCGCTGTCGGGCGGGGAATAGCGCAGCGCGTTGCCGACCAGCACTTGCAGCGCCATGCGCACGCCTTGCGGCTGGCAGCGCAGCTGGGCTGGCAAGGCGCCCGCGTCGACCTGGGCCGTGCGGCCAGCCTTGCGCACCTGCTCGGCTGCTTCTTCCAGCAGGGCGGCCGGGTCGGCCACATCGGCCGGACGCTGCTGGCCGATCTGGTCGAGCCGCTCGGGCGACAGGTAGTCGTCCATCATGCCGATCAGGCGGTCCACCGCGCCCTGGATCTTGCGGTAGCGCTGGCGCGTGGCATCGTCGGCCTGGGTGTGGGTGCTCTCCAGGCGCTGGATGGCGCCGTCGATGGTCGAGAGCGGGGTGCGGAATTCGTGGTTGAGCATGCTGGAAAAGCGGCGCTGCTTTTCGACCCGGTCGTGTTCGTCGGTGTTGTCGCGCAAGATGCCCACCAGCGACACCGGCACGCCCTGATCGTCGCACACCAGCGTGGAAATGACTTCGATCTGCACGTTGTGCCCGAGCTTGTGGCGCTGCGCATACTTGCGCTCGACGCGGCGGCGCGACAGGTCGCCGGCGCCGAAGCGCTGCAGGCGGTCGGGCAGTCCGGCGCACAGGGCCACCAGCACGGGATTGGGTTGGCTGCCGTTGAGGTGGTCGGCGATATCCTGCTCGTCGTAGCCCAGCAGCGTGGACAGGGCCGCACTGATATACGTGGGCAGGCCGCTGGCGCAGTCGATCACCCAGGCCACGTCGCCGCGCAGTTCGGCGATGGTCCGGAACTGTTCGCTGGCGACCATATCGCTGCTGCCCAGCATGGGCTGGGATTTGACACGGGCACTGCGAACCATCACGAACCTCCTGCGCTTGCTTGCGCACGCTTGCTGGCGAACTTGCCAAGCTGATTGGGGCGTTGCCCGGCGCACCGCCGGTTAACGCTACGGCATGCCTTGTTAAATCCTCGACAACAACACGCTAGTATATCGCCAACGCCGCCCGCGATGTTAGTGTTCAAATACTGATTCCCAAGGAGATCCATCGGGTGGCCGGCACCGCGCCGGCGGCGCGGGCAATTGTTCCAGCAAGGCGGCCGCCCTCCAGCTGAGCGGCTGATTCTCGAGCGGCGCGGCCTATTCCTCCAGCGGCGCGAAAATGGCCTGCAGGTCTTCCTGCGTCAACGTCATCTTGTGGGCTTCGCCTTCGGCCAGGATCGACTGCGCCAGGTCCGACTTCTTTTGCTGCAGCAGCTGGATCTTTTCTTCCAGCGTGCCCTTGGCGATCAGCTTGTAGACGAACACCGGCTTGTCCTGGCCGATGCGCCAGGCGCGGTCGGTGGCCTGGTTTTCCGCCGCCGGATTCCACCACGGATCGTAATGGATCACCGTGTCGGCCGCCGTCAGGTTCAACCCCACGCCGCCAGCTTTCAGGCTGATCAGGAAAATCGGCACGGCGCCCTGCTGGAACGCCGCCACCTGGGCGGCGCGGTCCTTGGTGTCGCCGGTCAGCAGCGCATACGGAATGCGGCGCGCCTGCAATTCTTCCTCGATCAGCGCCAGCATGCTGGTAAATTGCGAGAACACCAGGATCTTGCGGCCTTCCTCGAGCAGGTCGTCGACCATCTGCATCAGGTCGATCAACTTGGCCGAGCCGCTGTCCTTCTTTTTGGCCGGCAAGGCCTTGACCAGGCGCGGGTCGCAGCACACCTGGCGCAGTTTCAGCAGCGCTTCCAAAATCACGATCTGGCTGCGCGCCACGCCCTTCTTGTCGATCTCGTCGCGCACCTTTTTGTCCATGGCCAGGCGCACGGTTTCGTACAGGTCGCGCTGGGCGCCGGACAGCTCCACCTTGCGCACCATCTCGGTCTTGGGCGGCAACTCCTTGGCCACATTGTCCTTGGTGCGGCGCAACAGGAACGGCTTGATGCGGCGGTTCAGCAGATTGCGCCGCAGCGGGTCGTCCTGGCGCTCGATGGGGTGGCGGAACTGGCTGTTGAAGGTCTTTTCCTCGCCCAGCAGACCCGGCAGCAGGAAATGGAACTGCGACCACAGTTCGCCCAGGTGATTTTCCAGCGGCGTGCCGGTCAGGCACAGCCGGTGGCGCGACTTGAGCAGCCCGGCGCTCTGGGCCGCCTTGGAGCGGTTGTTCTTGATGTAGTGCGACTCGTCCAGGATGACCAGGTGGTACTCGTGCTCGCGCAGCTTTTCCTCGTCGCGCGGCAGCAGCGCGTAGGTGGTCAGCACCAGGTCGGCCTGGGCGATCTGGTCGAACAGTTCCAGCCGCTCCTTGCCTTGCAACAGCAGCACGCGCAGGCCGGGGGCGAAGCGCGCCGCCTCGTCCTGCCAGTTGGTCATCAGGCTGGTCGGGGCGATCACCAGCGCCGGATTGGTCAGGCGCCCGGCTTCCTTTTCCACCAGGATGTGGGCCAGGGTTTGCACCGTCTTGCCCAGGCCCATGTCGTCGGCCAGGATGCCGGCCAGCTCGTATTCGCGCAAGAATTGCATCCAAGCCAGGCCGTCGGCCTGGTAGTCGCGCAGGGTCGCCTGCAGCCCGGCCGGGGCGGCCACCTTCTGCACCGAGCCGAACAGGCTGAGCTTGCGGCCCGTTTCGCGCAGCTGCTCGCCGCCGAACCAGCGCAGCTGGGTCGAGCGGGCCAGTTCGTCCAGCCGCCCCGCGTCCAGGGTCGACAGGCGCACCTTGTTCTTGATCTTGTCGCTGAAATACAGTTCGCCCAGGGTCGACAGGATCGGCCGCAGGCGGCCCCACGGCAGCGCCACGCGCAGCCCGTCCGGCAAGGTGGCCAGCATCTGGTCGGCCTCGCCATGGGCGGCCAGCACGTCCGGGTCGAAGTCGGACGGCGCGCTGCGGATCAGCTGCACCAGCACGGGCAGCAGCGGCACGCGCTTCTGGTTGACCACGATGCCCAGCTCCAGCTCGAACCAGGCATGGCCCGCTTCGACCGGCTCGTCGATCTCGGCGTACCAGTCGTCCACGGCGACGACGTCGTAGCGGTATTTGCCGGACTTGTGCAGTACCCAGCCGGCGGCGGCCAGGGTGTCCAGCTCGGCGGCGGCGAAGCGCAGCCAGTGGGCCTGGCTTTCCAGCTGCAGCGCGCCGGCCAGCGCGTTGAGCGGCGCCGTGGCCGGCTTGCGCAAGCCCAGCGCCAGCAGCGCCTCCAGCGCGGCCGCTTCGGCGGCCACGTTGCGGGAAATCACTTCGGTGATGTCGCCCACCTGGCGCACCACGCGCTGGGCCGGGTCGAACGAGACGCGCTCGCCGTCGTAGTCGAACGACAGCACGGCGTAATCGTGCCAGCGCTGGTGGCTGCCGTCGGCCATGGCCACGCTGTCGAGCAGCAGATGGGGGGTGGGCAGCACGTCGTCGCGCAGTCGCTGGGTCAGCGGCTGCGGCAGCGGCATCAGTTGCTGCAGGCCATGGGCCAGCAGCAGTTGCGAGACCCGTTTCTTGTCATTGCCGGCCAGGGCCGGCGCCTGCGCCACCAGCGCCTGCAGTTCGGCCAGCGAAATGTCGACGCCGCCCCGGTTCAGGTTCAGTGCGCCGCACGACAGGTTATCGATATACCACGGCGGATCGGTGGGCAGCATGTAGTCGATCTGGTCGGCCACGCTGTGAGCGCCGCCACCGCCGGCACTGTGCACCTCCCAGCCCAGGCGCGAGGTGCGCCCTTCTTCGCGCCATACCAGGTGGGCCTGGCGCACCGGACCGGCCTTGAGCGGGTAAATCAGGCCGTTGGACATGTCGGTCCACGAATTGGCCCACAGCAGTTTGTCTTGTTCCAGCAACATTTCCAGCAGGATGGCGCCGACTTTGCCCTTCGGTTCGGTGGCGCTGCCGCCTTGCGAGGCCGCGCCGCTGCGCATGGCGATGAAGAAGCGCACCAGGTCTTCGTCGTCGCCTTCCAGGTAGGCGGGCGGCGCCGACAGCAGCGAGAACACTTCGCTCACCGGGCTGGCCGCGGCCACGTCGCCGTTGGGGCGCAGGCGCGCCTTGCACAGGCACAGGGCCACGTGGCGCCCGCCGCTGGTGGGCGCCAGCACATAGACGAATTTATACTGCGCAACCTTGGGATCCTTGATTTCCAGATCCAGCTTGGGCTGGGGATGGGCGGCCGCCTCGACCCGCTGCAGCCAGAGCGCAATCGGGGCCGGCAAGGCCGGCGCGCTGGGGTGGGCCACGCCGGGGTGCGGCAGGCTCGGCGTGGTGGGTCCTGCCGGGGCGTCGTCGCGCGTTAAATCCATCGTGTGCATGTTCGGTATAGGCAGGTTCGAAAACGATAACACTCGATATTATCCGATAGACGGGCGTTCGTGTTCGGTTCTCTTTCTCACGCTGAGACCGGCAATGAGCGTTGATACATATCAACACGTACTGCCCGCCAACGGTGTATCAGAATCGGCGCCGCCGCTCAAGCCGTCATGGCCTCGACCAGGGTGGCGCACAGCGGCAGGCCGGTGGCTTGCTCGGCGCCCAGGAACATGGGGCTGGGATTGGCTTCAAGAAAGTAATACGCCCCGGACGGATCGCGCCGCCAGTCGATGGCGGTCCAGTTCAGGCCCAGGCAGGCCATGATCGCGCCCACCTGGTCCTGCACGGCGTCGGGCAGGTCGACGGCCACGGGGCGCACCCCGGCATCCAGCCGGAAATCGACCTCGGCGCTGGGCAGCTCGATCGAGAAACGGCGGGTGCCGATGGCATAGGTGCGGATGTTGGTGCCGCCGATGAAGCGCTGCAGCGTGATGGGGGCCTGGCGCAGGCTGGCGGCCAGCCGCTCCGGCGCCAGGTGGCGCTCGGTGATCATTTCCGCGTGGGCGCCGCCATACACGGGCTTGAACATGGCCTGCGGCTCGGCCTGGCAAAACGCGCGCACCTGCGCGGCGTCGTTGCCGATGTAGGTGGGCGGGATGCGCACGCCGGCGGCGGCCACCAGCGCCAGCTGGTGCGGTTTTTCCTGGTGCGACTGGAAGGCGGCCCAGCTATTGAACCAGCGCGTGCCGTTGTGGTGCGCAAACCACGAGCGCAGGCACGCCATGCTGTCGTGGTAGGCGATGTCTTGCATGGAGCCGCGCCCGAGCTTGCTCGTTTCCATGCTGACGCCGCAAAAATTGCGCCAGTACACGGCGCCGATCTGGTCGAAATCCAGCGTCACGCCGTCGGCCAGGTGCAGCGTGCCGCCGCTGCCGGGGCGCAGCGACACCCGCACCGCGGCGGGAAACTGATCGGTCTGCAGCAGGTGGGCCGGGCCGCGCAGACGCAATTGCTCCAGCATGTGGCGGGCGTGGGCGTCGTTGGCGTGGCCAAGTACAAGATGGGTCAGGGGGGGCAGGGTCATGGGAGGCAGGTGCGGCGCCGCACCCATCGGGGCGATGGGACGGCGCGCGGAAGCGGTGGACAGCGCCGGGCGCTCAGATCAGCAGGTCGGTCGGCAGGCCGCCTTCTTCGCCGATGGCCAGGGTGGTGGCCATGCCGGGCTTGGCTTTTGCGTCGGAATACACGGTGCCGTCCGGTGGCCAGATGCCGCCGACCACACCATTGGTGTCTTCGTCGGTCAGTTCGGTCGGTTCGGTCGGCTCGCTCGATGCGGCGGATTGGGCGTTCGGCTCAGTCAGGGAAAATGGATGCATGATGGCTTTCTGAAGTGAAGGTAAACAAGTGAAGGTAAACAACACAAAGGAAACTACGCTAAGCAACAACTCGGCAACCAGCCCCCGCAACCGGGCACACGTTGCAACATTCATTTTTACTTAACATTGTTTAATATGAATGCATGCCGATCATACCAGCGCGCCGCATTTGTGGTGAATAAATTTCTTGGGCGTTGCAATTACGCTGAACGAACCGCACCGGGGCCGCGCTTCGGGCCTCCGCGCTGCGCGGCAGTGGCGCCGGGCCCCCAAGATTGCGTATCATGCGGCTCTCTACGCTTGTCACTTCACCGAACCGCCGAATCGATCACACTATGCTGCCTTCCATCGAACAACGTCTGGCCATCGAACTGGCCGCCAAACCCGTGCAGGTCGCCGCGGCCATCGCCCTGCTGGACGAAGGCGCCACCGTGCCCTTCATCGCCCGTTACCGCAAGGAAGCCACGGGCGGCCTGGACGACATCCAGCTGCGCCTGCTCGAAGAGCGCCTGCGCTACCTGCGCGAGCTGGAAGACCGGCGCGCCGCGATCATCGCCTCGATTACCGAACAGAACAAGATGACCCCGGCCCTGCTCGACGCCGTCAGCCACGCCGAGGACAAGACCCGGCTGGAAGACCTGTACCTGCCGTTCAAGCAGAAGCGCCGCACCAAGGCCCAGATCGCCATCGAAGCGGGCCTGGCGCCGCTGGCCGACGCGCTGCTGGCCGATCCCACCCTGAATCCGGAAGAACAGGCCGGCGCCTACCTGCGCGAAGCGTTCACCAGCCCGGACGGCAACAACCCGGGCGTGGCCGACACCAAGGCCGCGCTGGACGGCGCGCGCCAGATCCTGATGGAGCGCTTTGCCGAGGACGCCAACCTGCTGGCCGCGCTGCGCGACTACGTGCGGGAGCACGGCGTGGTCGAGTCGAAAGTGGTGGACGGCAAGCAGGACGAAGGCGAAAAGTTCGCCGATTACTTCGCCTATTCGGAAGCGCTGGCCACCGTGCCGTCGCACCGCGCGCTGGCGCTGCTGCGCGGGCGCCGCGAAGGCATGCTGGACGTGGTGCTGCGCCTGGACACGGAGGCGGAAAAGCCCAAGTGGGATGCGCCGCACAACCCGTGCGAAGGCCGCATCGCCAAGCGCTTCGGCATCCAGAACCTGGGCCGCCCGGCCGACAAGTGGCTGGCCGACACGGCGCGCTGGACCTGGCGCGTGAAAAGCTTCATGCACCTGGAAACCGAGCTGATGGGCGCGCTGCGCGAAAAAGCCGAGCTCGACGCCATCAATGTGTTCGCCCTGAACCTGAAAGCCCTGCTGCTGGCCGCGCCCGCCGGCCCGCGCGCCACCATGGGCCTGGACCCGGGCCTGCGCACGGGGGTCAAGGTGGCGGTGGTCGACGCCACCGGCAAGGTGGTCGACACGGCCGTGATCTACCCGCACCAGCCGCGCAACGACTGGGACGGCGCGCTGCACGTGCTGGGCGCGCTGGCGGCCAAACATAACGTGTCGCTGGTATCGATCGGCAACGGCACCGCCTCGCGCGAAACCGACAAGCTGGCCCAGGATCTGATCAAGCTGCGCCCGGAACTGAAACTGACCAAAATCGTCGTGTCGGAAGCGGGCGCGTCGGTGTATTCGGCCTCCGAATTCGCCTCGCGCGAACTGCCCGACATGGATGTGTCGCTGCGCGGCGCCGTGTCGATCGCGCGCCGCCTGCAGGACCCGCTGGCCGAGCTGGTCAAGATCGATCCCAAGTCGATCGGCGTGGGCCAGTACCAGCACGACGTGAGCCAGACCCAGCTGGCGCGCTCGCTCGACGCCGTGGTGGAAGATTGCGTCAACGCGGTGGGGGTGGATGTCAACACGGCGTCGGCGCCGCTGCTGGCGCGCGTGTCCGGCCTGTCCGGCACGGTGGCGCAGAGCATCGTCACCTACCGCGACGCCAAGGGCGCGTTCGCCTCGCGCGCCGACCTGAAAGCCGTGCCGCGCCTGGGCGAGAAAACGTTCGAGCAGGCCGCGGGCTTTCTGCGCGTGATGGGCGGGGCCAATCCGCTGGACGCCTCGGCCGTGCACCCGGAATCGTACCCGCTGGTCAACAAGATCCTGGCCGACCTGAAGAAGGACATGAAAGCGGTGATCGGCGACGCCGCCCTGCTGAAAACCCTCAGTCCGGCGCGCTATGCGGACGAGAAATTCGGCGTGCCGACCATCACCGACATCCTCAAGGAGCTGGAAAAGCCGGGGCGCGACCCGCGCCCGGAGTTCACCACCGCCACCTTCAAGGAAGGCGTGGAGGAAATCCGCGACCTGCGCCCGGACATGATCCTGGAAGGGGTGGTCACCAACGTGGCCGCGTTCGGCGCGTTTGTCGACATCGGCGTGCACCAGGACGGGCTGGTGCACATCTCGGCGCTGTCGAACACCTTCGTGAAAGACCCGCACACGGTCGTCAAGGCCGGCCAGGTGGTGCGCGTGAAGGTGCTGGAGGTCGATGAAAAGCGCAAGCGCATCGCCCTGACCATGCGCCTGACCGACAGCGCGCCGCAGCCGGGCGCGCGCGCCGAACAGCGCGCCGACCGCAACGATGGCAAGCGGCTGGCCCAGCATCAGGGCAAGCAGGCGCGCGACGGTGCGGCAACGTCGCCAGCGGCGGGCGGCAGCATGGCCGCCGCCTTTGCCAAGCTGCGCGGCTGACATGGCGGCGGTTTACCGGGCGGAGTTCCCATGATCATTCTGGCCAGATGCGACCCGGAGCATCCCGACGCCCGCCTGCTGGCGGATGAATTGTCGGCCACCTTGTCCGGCATCACCGGCGACAGCGGCAAGGCGTCGTTTGCGGCGGAGCAGGCACGCGCCCCGCGCGCCCTGTTCGTGGTGGCGCGCGACGAGACCGGCCAATTGCTCGGCTGCGGCGCGCTGCGGCCGCTCGACACCGGCGTGCCCACGCTGGACGCGGCAGTGGGCGAAGTCAAGCGCATGTACGCCCGTCCCGGCACCGAAGGCGTGGGCGCCGCCCTGCTCGACTATATCGAGCGCGCCGCCGTCGATTTCGGCTACAGCGCGCTGTGGCTGGAAACCCGCCGGGTCAACCAGCGCGCCGTGGCGTTTTATCTGCGCCATGGCTATGGAGAAATTGCAAATTTCGGCAAGTATGTGGGCCGCCAGGACGCCATCTGCCTGGGCAAGCGCCTGCACGGCGGCTAGCCTGGCCGCCAGCCGGGCAGCGCCAGCCGGCGCGGGCCCCAAGGCGGCGGGCGGCAACGGCCGGATCGCCCGAATGTCGGCAATAGCGACCGCCGCCGTCGTTTTCTTATAAAATGACGCTACCTGTCCCACCCAACTAACCCATTTATCACTGAGGCAAGCCATGAGCGACGTAAAAACCTGGATTCAAGAAACCGTGACCTCCACCCCGGTGGTGCTGTTCATGAAGGGCACTGCGCAGTTTCCCCAATGCGGCTTTTCCGGTCGCGCCATCCAGATCCTGAAAGAATGCGGCGTCGATAACATCGCCACCGTCAATGTGCTGGAAGATCCGGAAGTGCGTCAGGGCATCAAGGACTATTCCAACTGGCCCACCATTCCCCAGCTGTACGTCAAGGGCGAGTTCATCGGCGGCTCCGACATCATGAACGAGATGTTCGCGTCGGGCGAACTCAAAGCGCTGCTGGACGCGTAAGGTCACGACGATCCCTACGATTCCTGCCAGCCATCGCCACCCCATGCCCGCTCCCCGGCGGCTGATCGTTGCCATCACGGGCGCCACCGGCGCCGTGTATGGGGTGCGCCTGCTGGAGCGGCTCTCTGCCACTCCCGGCATCGAAACCCACCTGATCGTCTCCGATGCCGCCAACCTGACCCTGCACCAGGAAGTGGGCATGCAGCGCCGCGACGTCGAGGCGCTGGCCCACGTGGTGCACCGCAACCGCGATGTCGGCGCCAGCATTGCCAGCGGCTCGTTCCAGTCGGACGGCATGGTGGTGGCGCCCTGCTCCATGAAAACCCTGGCCTCCGTGGCCCATGGCCTGTCGGACAACCTGATCGCGCGCGCGGCCGACGTGGTGCTCAAGGAGCGCCGCCGGCTGGTGCTGATGGTGCGCGAGACGCCGTTCAACCTGGCGCACCTGCGCAACATGACGGCGGTGACGGAGATGGGGGGGATTATCTTTCCGCCGCTGCCGAGCTTTTACCACCAGCCCAACAGCATCGACGAGATGGTCGAGCACACCGTGGCACGGGTAATCGACCTGTTCGGCATCGAGCATGCGCTCGCGCCGCGCTGGGCCGGCATGAAGCCGGATACGTCAGATGCGCCGGATTCGCCGGATTCTCCAGGGTAATCAGCCCGGCGCTCCGACCGTTACGTCCCCGGTACGGGCCGGCGGCGCAGCGCGCTAGCGCTGGTCGAACTGCCAGCCTTCGGCTTTCTTCAATTCCTTGGCTTCCTCCAGCATGCGGCGGTGGGCGATGCGCTTGCGCATCACTTCGGCGTGCTGTTCCGCCGTCATGGGGGGAACCGTCATCAAATCCTTGAGCTGCGCGGTGTTGCTGTAGTTACTTTTCATAAGACGGAAGATCCTCGGCTTGGATAAGGTAACAGGATGACAAGACTGCCTGTGGGGTGATTATGGCCCACCGCGCCGGTTTTGTACTGCACAATATAGAAATTGCCAGTCAGCATCGAAGGGGCGGCGCCATCCCTGCAACCCATTGTGCCTGATATGAATGTTCCGTTGGAATAAAATTTGCCGCGTTGCAGCAAATAGCGCCGCCACCGGCACGGCCTGCCCGCGCGACGCCGGCGCGTGGCGGTGGCCCGCGGGCGTCGATTTGCCCCGCGCCGGGCCGCTATGCAGCCCGCATAATGGGACACGGCATAGGACAGATTACTACTTTTGGTAGTTAATTCTGACCAGCATCCGGATAAATTCACGCGCTAACTGGCGATGATGTTCATCAAGTCTCTGCAAATCAGCAATTAATTTTACGTCGGCCGACTCAAAACGGGCTGAAGAGTCCCCGCCTTCGCCGCCGGTGGCCTCGTTGTAGGTGCCGCCAAAGCGCAGCCATTCCGCCGGAACGCCGAGCCACTGGGCAATCATGCGCAGCTTTTCCTGGGTTGGAATCGCTTCCCCCACCAGCCACTTACGGGCTGCGTGCACGGTGATAGGCCGTCCCTCGAAGCGAATGTTAAATTCTCGGGCGAGGCGAGTCGGACTATCGGGGGAGTAATGGGCGTTCTTCAACGCGAGCTGTAAACGCTCACTGAAGCTTTCCCGTTCGTTAGATGAATTCATGGGTGGCACTATTTCATGCAACGTCATGAATGTCAGTTGCTTGAAACTTGAGACCGATTGTGAAGTTTAACCAAGGAAATGTCACAGATTCGTGATGTTCCCCACACCTCCCAACTACCGACCATTGGTACTTGCACCGAGTGAGCCCATTGGTAAGCGGGCAGTCCACATGGTGAACCGCGCGCCTGCACAGGGTTTGCGCTGGATCAAACGAAAAAGCGGAACACGCCATCCGCTCCCATGGTCCGGCGCAGCAGTCCATCGCGCCACAGCAGGTGCAAGTGCGCCAGCGCCTCGCCCAGCGCGAAGCTGAGCTGGTGGGCGTCAAGCTTGCGCCGGAACATCAAGGGCACGATATCGACGGCGCTCCGGGGCACGCTGCAGGCGGCCATGACCTCGGCCAGGCGCGCCGCGTGGTGGTCGCGCAATTGCCGGATGCGCGTGTGCAGGCCGCGGAACGGCTTGCCGTGCGACGGCAGCACCAGCGTGTCGTCGGGCAAATCGGCGTAGCGGCCCAGCGAATCGAGGTACTGCTGCAGCGGATTGCCTTCCGGCTCGATGGCGAACACCGAGACATTGGTCGAGATGCGCGGCAGCACCATGTCGCCGGAAATGAGCACGCCCAGCGCCGCGCAGTACAGCGAGGCATGCTCGGGCGAATGGCCGTAGCCGGCGATCACGCGCCAGCGCTGGGCGCCGATCACGACCTCCTGGCCGTCGCGCAGGCGGGTGTACGCCTGCGGCACGGCCGGCACCAGGGACGGATAATAATTGCGCCGCTCGCCCATCTGGGCCAGCATGTCCGGCGCGACCAGGCCGTGGCGCTCGAAGTGCGGGATGGCCGAGCTGCCATCGACGCCGGGCAGGCCGGCCGACATCATGCGGGCGAAGCCGTACTCGCCCGTGGTGATCCAGAACGGCGCGCCGAAGCGGCTGCAGAGCCAGTCGGACAGGCCCACGTGATCCGGGTGGCAATGGGTGGCCAGCACGCGCACCAGCGCCTGCCCGGCCATCGGGCCGCTGAAGATCTGCTCCCAGCCGGCGCGGGTGGCGTCGGTGCCGGCGCCGCAGTCGACCGTGCACACGCCGGCCTTGCCGTCGACTTCATCGTCCAGCAGCCACAGATTGATGTGGTCGAGCGCGAACGGCAGCGGCATGCGCAGCCAGCGCAGTCCCGGCGCGATCGGGTGCACCGTGCCGATGGCCGGTACGGTGTCGCCGAGAGGATAGACCAGCTGGGATTCGAGTTCGTTCATAAGCACTTTCGCGAGAAGGAGGGGATCCGGTTGCGCCGACCCATTGCGCCGGCAGGCGCGCTACAATGCTTTACGTTGACGTAAACGACAAGCGCTGCGGGAATTCTAAGCCATTCCCGCCTGCACCGTTCGCCACCATCCATTTTGCCGCCCTGCCGATTGCCGCCATGTCCATTACCTATACCATCGCCGAGCTGGCCCGCGAATTCGACATCACCGCCCGCGCCATCCGCTTTTACGAAGACCAGGGCTTGCTCAGTCCCCTGCGCGAGGGCGCGGGCGGGCGCAACCGGGTCTACAGCGCGCGCGACCGCACCCGTCTGAAACTGACCCTGCGCGGCAAGCGCCTCGGCCTGACGCTGTCGGAAATCAAGAGCATCGTCGACATGTACGAGTCGCCCAAGGATACCGTGGCCCAGGCCGAACGCTTTCTGGCCGTGCTGGCCCAGCAGCGCTCCACTCTGGAGCAGCAGCGCGACGATATCGAAATGGCGCTGGGCGAACTGAGCGCGCACGAGGAGCAATGCCGGCGCATGCTGGCCGGCTAGCCTGCCACTGTCACTGTCACTGTCCCTGCCACCGCCTGCGCCAGCCACCGTTGCGAGCCGCCCGATGATGAACGTCGCCTTCCCCAAGCTGCTGTCGTCCCAGATCGCCTTCGACATCGCGCGCACCATCCTGGACGGCTTCGACAAGCACTACCGGCTGTTCCGCCAGACCAGCCAGACCGCCAGGCGCCATTTCGAAACGGGCGCCTGGGGCGTGGCCCAGCAGGCCGCGCGCGAACGCATCGGCTTTTACGACCAGCGCGTGCAGGAATGCGTGCAGCAGCTGGAAGACGAGTACGAGGACAGCGAGCTGAGCGACGAAGTCTGGCGCGAACTGAAGCTGCATTACATCGGCATGCTGTCCGGCCACAAGCAGCCGGAACTGGCCGAAACCTTCTTCAATTCCGTGTGCTGCAACATCTTGCACCGTACCTATTTCCATAACGATTTCATCTTCGTGCGCCCGGTCGCATCCACCGAGTATCTGGAAACCGACGAAGCGCTGCCCACCTACCGCGTGTACTACCCGGCCGCGGACGGGCTGCACTGCGCCCTCAAGCGCGTGGTCGCCAGTTTCCAGCTCGACTGCAAGTTCGCCAACCTGGACCGCGACATCGGCCAGGTCGAAGCGCGCATCAAGCAACTGTTCGGCAGCGCCGAGCTGGAGCCGAACCACCAGCTGCACGTGCTG
>CALRYE020000015.1:0-68904 GCA_943372275.1 Janthinobacterium lividum | reverse complement strand
CTGCCGCTGTACTACAACGTCGGCTTCGTGCTGATGATCCCGCTGATCTTTTCGCTGGTGATCCAGTCGGGCCGCCCGGCGGTGGCGCTGGGCATGCCGCTGCTGGCCGGCCTGTCGATCGCCCACGGCTTTCTGCCGCCGCATCCGTCGCCCACCGCGCTGGTGGCGGCGGTGCATGCGGACATGGGCTTGACGCTGCTGTACGGCATGCTGGTGGCGATTCCGACCCTGATCATCGCCGGCCCGGTGTTCGCCATGACGCTCAAGAACATCCGCGCCGAACCGGCGGCGATTTTCCGCAGCGAGCCCATGCCGGAGCACGACCTGCCAGGCACCTTCGCCAGCTTCTTTACGGCGCTGCTGCCGGTGGTGCTGCTGGGGGTGTTCACGGCGATCACGCTGGTGCGTCCCGAGCTGACCGAGCCGCTGGCGTTTTTCGCCAATCCGCTGGTGGTGATGGTGGCGTCGTACCTGGTGGCGATCTACACGCTGGGGCTGGGCCGCGGCCGGAGCCTGCATCAGGTGATGAGCTCGGCCCAGGAGGCGCTGCGTGAGATTGCGCCCATCCTGCTGATCATCGCCGGCGCCGGCGCGCTGAAACAGGTGATGATCGATTCGGGCGTCAGCGGCCAGCTCGGCGCGCAGCTGGCCGATTTGCCGGTGCAGCCGCTGCTGCTGGGCTGGGCGGTGGCCACCTTGATCCGCGTCTGCCTGGGCTCGGCCACGGTGGCCGGGGTGACCGCAGCCGGGGTGGTGGCGCCACTGGCTGCCACGTCCGGCGTCGACCCGAACCTGATGGTGCTCGCTGTCGGGGCGGGCAGCCTGATGTTCAGCCATGTGAACGACTCGGCCTTCTGGATGTTCAAGGAGTACTTCGGCCTGACGCTGAAGGACACCTTCCGTTCGTGGACCGTCATGGAAACCCTGGTCGGCACCTTCGGCATCATTTTCGTGCTGCTGCTGTCGCTGGTGATCGGCTGACGGTTGGCCGGGGAGGGCGGGCAGCCGGCCCCGGCAGCGCAAGCAACAACAGCCCGCTTTCTTGAGCGGGCTGTTTGTTTGCGGCGGTCTTGCTGTTGCGCTGACTTAGTAAGGTGCGCCCTGAACGCTCATCTGATATTTCCACACCGAGCGCTTGCCGGTGATGTACAAGGTGCGGCGATCCGCGTCGCCAAACGCCGCATTGGTGATGTTTTCACCGATGCGGATGGAGCCCATGCGGGTCTGGGGCGTGGCCGGCGTGTTCGGGGAGAACGCATAGATCACGTTGGCGCCATTCTCGGTGACGTACAGAGTGCCAAGGCAATCCATGGCCATGCCGTCCGGACCGTACTTTAAACCGGTGATGAAATCGACGCCCGGTTGCGGCACGCCGTTGACGATCTGGTATTTCCGCACCACGCCGTCGGCATTGCCGACATATAAGGCGTCGCCGCTGGGCGACAGGATCACGCCGTTGGGCTTGTTCATGTAATCGATCAACGTCACCGTGCCGTTCGAAGCGCGGCGATACACGCCCATGCCCGGCTGGCCTGGCTTAAGCGGGTCGTGCTGCCAGTCCGGATCGGTGAAGTAGATGGTGCCGTTGGGCGTAATCGCCAGGTCGTTGGGCGAATTGAAGGGCTGGCCGTTATAGCTGCCGACGATGGTGGTTTTGATACCGCTAACAGGGTCGTGGCGCACAATTGCGCTAGCCTTGTGGTTGGCCGAGTAGAGGTAGCCGCCGGTATCGATGGCCAGGCCGTTGCTGCCACTGTTGGCATCGAACACCGTGGCGCTGCCGTTGGCCAGCCGATGGATGCGCGACGGGAAACCCAGGTTGCCTTCGTAGCTGAAGTCGGAGAAGTACAGCGCGCCGTTCAACCACACCGGACCCTCCAGGTTGCCGTCCGGGCCGCGGTCGGTGGTAAATACCTTCTGCGTGGCGACGGCGTCGCCCCGGAGCGATGTGCCGCTGCAGACCGGCGCCGTTTGCGCGGCGGCCGGGGTGATTTGCAGCGCGGCCAGCAAGGCCGTCAGGGCGGCGGCACGACGGGCGGGAGATGAAACGAGTACTGCCAAATCAAAACGGCGTGCTGCGCGTGCGGACTTTGTCATGGTCATGGTCGTGTTCTCATTGTGGGTTGAAAAACGCGCTCGGTGTTAGCGCTAACAGCTGCTAGCACAGCTTTTCTGGCAAATGTAATTTTTTATTATTGTTGTCTGAAAGTTAAAAATAGGCGGGTGAAGGACTGCGTAGTGACTGGATCGTTGCGATGCCAGTACGCGTTCAGATATGAAGAATAGCCCGGTAATGGGCTATTTTTCTGATCGATCGATGAGGGGCGACCAGCGCTGCGCCGGCAGGCCCTCCCTGGCCTGGCGACTTAGAACGCGTGCCGAATGCCGAGGTTGAAGGCGCCGTCGCCGGTGCCGCCCTCGATGGAGCTGCCCACCGTGTAGCCGGCGCCGTTCTTGTTATCGATGCGCGAGTACACCGTGTACGCTTCGGTGCGCTTGGACAGCGCATAGCGGTAGCCAATGGCCATTTGTGTCGCATCCTGGTTCAGCGCGGTCTTGTCGTCCTTGCGGATGTACGACGCCAGCACGCTGTGCGGGCCCATCGGCACGCTCACGCCCAGCATCGCGTCCGCGCTATCGACCGAGGCCACGGGCGCCACGCGGTAGCCGAACGGATTGGCGGCGTTGCGCAAAGGCGAGCTGTTCAAGCCCTTGTTGACCCCATAGGCGAAATGCGCCTTCGCGGCGCCAAAATCGTAGGTGCCGCCGACTACCGTATTGCGCGCCGACGACAGGTTGGTCAGCACGGCCGTCTCGTTGTTGCGGTTGTGGTGCGCCAGCCGGACCTTGAGCGCGCCCGCCGCGTAACCCAGCGCGCCGCCGAACTGGCGCGATGCGCTCTCGCTGCCGGCCACTTCGCCGGGCGCGTACACCAGGTCCGCAGTCACGCCGGACCAGGCGCGCGAGACATACTTGATCGTGTTGTCCATGCGGCTGGTGCCGTTGCCGGTGGCCGGCATCAGGTTCTTGGTGTCGCCCGCATAGCCTGAGCCGAACGGGTCGGCCAACGCCACCGTCAGGTATTGCGGCGTGTACTGGCGGCCCAGCGTGACGGTGCCGAAGCCGCCTTGCAAGCCGACGTAAATCTGTCGCCCGAACAGCAGGCCGCCTTGTCCGGATGCGCCGGTGTCGGCCTGGAAGCCATTCTCCAGCAGGAAAATCGCCGACAGGCCGCCGCCCAGGTCCTCGGTGCCACGGAATCCCAGGCGCGAGCCGGTACCGACGCCGCTGGTCACCTTGGTGCTCGATCCGGCGGCAGCGCCCGTTTCCCGCACCAGCGCCACATCTACGATGCCGTACACCGTGACCGAAGATTGGGCGCAGGCAGGGCCTGCGCAAGCACCGAACAGGGCCAGTGCGAGGGTAGTCGTTTTCATTGGTATTCCCTTGTAGTTTTGTTTGAGGTAGATGGTCAGTGGGTACCCGTAGAGCAGGAGGAATTGCAATCCTGGCATTTACAAATGGCAATTCAATTCTAGCCGATGATGACAAAATAGGGATATAACAACGACAAA
The DNA here is from genome assembly GCA_943372275.1 of Janthinobacterium lividum. Lineage (GTDB taxonomy): Bacteria > Pseudomonadota > Gammaproteobacteria > Burkholderiales > Burkholderiaceae_D > Telluria_A > Telluria_A lividum_A. Next base: position 65,329 of record CALRYE020000015.1, on the reverse strand, counting down.
ACGTTTATGATTTGTTGGTAAATCGTTGTTATTTAGTCGGGTGAAGTTGCGCGCAGGCGTAGGGGCACGCCGCTGCCAAGGCGTCGCGCAAGGCGAGCCAATCGAGATGGGGAGGGAGAGGCTATGTCATCGTTAAGTACGGGATGTTGAACTCTTCTGTTTGGGGCTGGTCTCACCAGGATCGGATCGCCAACGGAAGATCGCCATGGATGGCTACACGTTCGAGCACATGTCGGAATGGCTGCGCACGTACGTCGACGAGCTGTCGGTCGCGCAACGTCAGCAGATGGCGGGCACCTTGCAGCGCGGCTCGCTGCGCCAGCAAACCATCGGTATCATCGAAGCTGCCGCCGCGCCGACGCTGGCCTGTCCGCGCTGCGGCGCACGCCGCATGCACCGCGACGGCCACGCGCATGGGCTGCAGCGCTATCAGTGCGTGGCCTGCGGGCGCACCTTCAACAGCCTGACCGGCACGCCACTCGCAAGGCTGCGCCACAAGGGCAAGTGGCTGCCGTATCTGGACACCATGCTCGACTCGGCCACGGTGCGGCGCGCCGCCGTGCGCGTGGACGTGCACCGCAATACCAGCTTTCGCTGGCGCCACCGCTTTCTCACCTGGAGCAAGCACGACCGCCAGCTACCGCTGCGCGACATCGTCGAGGCGGACGAAACTTATTTGCTGGAGTCGCAGAAGGGCGCGCGCCATTTGAAACGTCCAGCGCGCCGGCGCGGCGGGGTGGCGTCCCGGCGCGGCATCTCCAGCGAACACGTGTGCATTCTGGTGGCGCGCGACCGCGCCGGACGTACCCATGATGCGGTCACGGGACGAGCGCCCCTGCGCCGCGCCCAGTTGAAACTGCATCTGGGGCCGGTGCTGGCGCCCGGCTGCGTGCTGGTCACCGACGGCCACCCGGCTTACCCGGGATTCGCCCGCGAGCACGGGGTGGCGCACCGCCCCGTCAATCAGTCTGCCGGCGCGCGCGTGCAGGGACAATGGCACGTGCAAAACGTAAACGCGTATCACAGCCGGTTCAAGCAGTGGCTGCGGCATTTTCATGGGGTGGCCTCGCATTACCTGGCCAATTACTTGGGTTGGCGCTGGGCCGTGGATGGCGCGCGCATGGCCACAGCCGAGGCAATGCTGAGGGCGGCACTGGCAACGCCACCCCGTACTTTACGGTGACATAGCCTACATGGACGTCGCCGAGCGCGCCGCCTGATCGTACAGGCCGGACAGCACCCGCAGGAAGCGCGCCAGTTCGCTCAGTTCGAAGCTTTCGGTACCGTCGCCGATCAGGCCGGACACCAGCACCTGCTCGCGGATTTCAAAGTATTTCTTGCACAAGGCTTGACCGGCCTCGTTGGTCGAATACAGGTTTTCCTTGCCGCGCTTTTCAATGTGCACCAAACCCAGCGAAGTCAGCTTCTTGAGCGAATAGTTGACCACGTGCGAATCCTCGACATTGAGGATGAAGGCAATATCCGACAGCTTCTTCTCGCGCGCCCGGTGATTAATGTGGTGCAGCACCAGCACGTCGATGATGGCCATGTCCTTCATGCCGGCCGCCGACATGCAGCGCACGGCCCAGCGGTTGAAGGCGTTGCCGGCGATGATCATGCCGAATTCGAATTCACTCAATTCGGCGCTGCGCCCCGAGGCCAAGTGCGACGAGGACACAATAGGCGTGCGCGCGATCGACGCATTCGCCGCTTGACGCTCGCCGTCGTCGGTCTTTTCCTTTGGCATTCAAAACTCCCCTAGATATGGTCATGTCGTTGCGTTTTCATCCAATCATGAAATCCGTCACCAGCATCTTACCCGGAGAATGACTAATGCAAAATGGAATGCGGCTCAGTTCGGCCGCGTATTGCGGCGTGACCCCGCAGGCCCAGAACACCGGCAGCTCGCCTTCGCCCAGTTCCACCGGGTCGCCGAAGTCCGGCCGCGCCAGGTCGGCGATGCCGATCTGGGCGGGGTGGCCGATGTGCACCGGCGCCCCGTGCACCTGGGGAAACCGGCCCGAGATCGTCACCGCCTGCGCGATGTCGCGGCTGCGTATGGGCCGCATGCTGACCACCAGATTGCTGCTGAACACACCGGCACGTTCGCAGGGGATGTTGGTCTTGTACATCGCCACGTTGCGCCGCTGTTCGACGTGGCGCAGCGCAATGCCCGCTTCCATCAGCGCGTGCTCGAACGAGAAACTGCATCCCAGCACGAAGGTGACCAGGTCGTCGCGCCAGAGCCCGGCGATGTCATCGCGCTCCTGCGTCAGCACGCCGTTTTCGTAGACGCGGTAGCCGGGCAGGTCGGTGCGGATGTCGCCTCCGCTCGCGCAGCGGGGCGTATAGCTGCCGGCGTCGAGCACCTCAACCAGCGGGCAAGCTTGCGGATTGCGCTGGCAAAACAGCAGAAAGTCGAAGGCCCACACGCGCGGCACGATCATCAGGTTGGCCTGCACGTAGCCGCGCGCCAGGCCTGCCGTGGCGCCGCGCTGCGCGCCGCTGCGGCACAGCGCGCGCACCTCGGCCGGCGAGGAGGTCGGAAGCAACATGCTCATACCCCCAGGTAAGCCTTCTTGACCTCGTCGTTCTTGAGCAGGTCGGCGCCGCTGCCTTCCAGCACGATGCGCCCGGTCTGGATCACATAGCCATGGTCGGCGATGGCCAGCGCCTTGTGCAGGTTCTGTTCGACCAGCAGCACCGAGACCCCCTGTTCATTGACCAGTTTGATGGTGTCGAGCACCTTGGTCACGAAGCGCGGGGCGATCCCCCATGACGGCTCGTCGAGCAGCAGCATGGTCGGCTTGGCCATCAGGCCGCGGCCGATGGCCAGCATCTGCTGCTCGCCGCCGCTCATGGTGCCGGCCTGCTGCCCGCGCCGTTCGGCCAGGATCGGGAACAGGGTGTACATGCGTTCCAGCGACTCGGCCACTTCATGCTTGTCGTCGCGCGTGTAGGCGCCCAGTTCCAGATTGCGCTGCACCGTCAGGCGGGCGAAAATGCGCCGCCCCTCGGGCACCAGCGACAGGCCCAGCGCCACCCGCTTGTGGGCCGGCACGGCGCCGATCTCCTTGCCGCGAAAGACGATCTGGCCCTCGTCGGCCGTGTTCAGGCCGGCGATGGCGCGCAGGGTGGTCGACTTGCCGTTGCCGTTGCCGCCCACCAGCGCGACAATCTTGCCCTGGCCGACGTTCAGATCGACCTTGGAGATGGCCAGCACGCCGTCGTAACTGACTTTCAAATTGCGTACCTGCAGCATCATTCATCTCCCAAATAGGCGGCGATCACTTTCGGATCGTTGGATACATCTTCCGGCTTGCCTTCGGCGATTTTCTTGCCATAGTCGAGCACCACGATGGCGTCGGCGATCGGCATGATCCCTTCCAGCACGTGCTCCACGATCAGGCAGGAAATGCCCTGCTCGCGGATGCGCAGCACCACGTCGACCGCCTCGCGTACTTCGGTCAGGTTCAGGCCGGCCATGACCTCGTCCATCAGCAGCAGCTGGGGTTCGACCGCCAGCGCGCGCGCCACCGCCAGGCGGCGCTGTTCGCTGATGGTCAGGCTGCCGGCGGGGCGGTCCGACAGGCGCCCCAGGTTGACAAACTCCAGCAGCGCGGCGGCACGCTGCCTGGCGTCGGCCACATCGCGGGTCTTCAGGAACGCGCCCACCATCACGTTTTCCAGCGCCGTCATGCTGGTGAAGGTGCGCGCCACCTGGAAAGTACGAGCAATGCCGGCCTGGGCGCACTGTTCCGGATTCATGCCGGTGATGCGCTTGCCATTGAGCCAGATGTCGCCCGAGGTCGGACCCGCATAGCCGGCGATGCAGTTGAACATGGTGGTCTTGCCGGCGCCGTTGGGGCCGATCAGGCCGACGATCTGGCCGGGGCCGATGTTGAACGAGACGTTCTCATTGGCGGTAATGCCGCCGAATTTCTTGGTGACGTTTTCTACGCGTAGCAAACTCATGGCTGCTCTCCCTTGGCCGCTTGCGCCGGTTTGGCGCGGCGGCGGGCCCGCGCATTCTTCAGCCAGCCCATGGCGCCGGTGGGGTAGTACACGGCGACCAGCACGATCAGGGCCGCATACACGATCAGGTCGGTGCCGCGCCCGCTGCCGCCGAACAGCGCGCGGGTGCCTTCTTCGATCACCGTCAGGATGGCGGCGCCGACGATGGGGCCGAACAGCGTCCCCACGCCGCCCAGGATGGACACCAGCGCCATCTTGATGGACAGGCCCGTGTGCAGCACCGAACCGGGGTCGATGTACAGTTCCTTCTGGGCATACAGGCTGCCGCCCAGCGCCGTGAAAAAGCTGCTGATGGCAAACGCCATCTGCTTGTAGCGGGTCAGGTTGACGCCCAGGCTGCGCGCGGCATCGGGTTCATCCTTGATGGCGCGGAAGTAGTAGCCGAGAAAGCTGCGCTCGATCGAGTAATTGGCCAGCAAGGTCAGCAGCAACAAGCCCAGTGCGATGTAGTAGTAGGGCATTTTCGATGCGAACACGAACACCGCCCAGCCTTCCTGGTCCATCGGAATGGTCAGGCCGACCGCCGAACCGGCGAACTCCCAGTTGGTGAACAGGATCTGGATGATCTCGGCCACCGCGATGGTGGCCATCGAAAAGTAGTGGCCCTTGAGGCGAAAGCAGGTCCAGCCGATGATCAGGCTGATGCCCGCCGCCAGCATGCCGCCGGCCAGCATGGCCAGCCAGGGATTGACGCCCCAGCGCGCGAACAGGATGGTCGAGGTGTAGGCGCCCAGACCGTAGAACGCCACCTGGCCGAGGGATATCTGGCCGGCATAGCCGCCCAGGATGTTCCATGCCACGCCCAGTTGCGCGGCCATCAGCGCCAGGATGGCCAGGTTCTGATGCGACGGGTCGGTGACGAAGATGGGCAGGATGCCGGCTAGCAGCAGGCTGGCCGGCAGCAGCCACAGGGCGGTTCGGCTGCGCATGGCGTTGTGCGCGGTCAGGCCCGCAGGGGGGAGAGGTAGTCCGTGATCGATTTTCATGAGAGGTCCTTGGTGGTGGGAAGGGCGGCCTTAAGCCTTGCCCATCAAGCCTTGAGGGCGGAACATCAGCACCGCCAGGAACAGCACCAGCACGATGGCCAGCTTGTACTGCGGACCGAGCAGAAAGCCGCCCATGACCTCGATCACGCCCACCAGCACGCCCGCCACCAGCGCGCCGACCACGGAGCCGAAGCCGCCCAGGTTGACGACCACGAAGGCGATCAGGATGAAATTGGCGCCCACTTCCGGGAAGATCGGAAAGAACGTCGACAGCAGCGCCCCGGCCACGCCGGCGCAGGCCGCGCCCACGCCCCAGGCCAGCGCGAACATCTTTTGCGAGTCGATGCCCATCAGGCGCGCGGCGTCCTTGTCGGCGGCGGTCGCTTCCAGCGCGGCGCCGGCCTTGGTGCGGGTCAGAAACAGGTAGATCGCGCCGGTGACCAGGATGGCGCCGATGCCGGCGCTCACCTGCGGCAAGCCGATCTGGATGCCGGCCAGGGTCACGTGGCCGCTGACCACCGAATGGTCGACGGTGCGAAAGTCCGGCTTCCAGAAGTACTGGGCGATCCCGCGGAACAGGATCATCAGCCCGAAGGTGGTGAAAATCTGCGACAGCATGGGAGCATTGGTGATCTTGCTGATCACCAGCTTGTAGACCACCACGCCGACGGCGAACAGCATCAGGGCGGTCAGCGGCAAGGTGAAAATGGGATCGAGCGCGTACAGCGCAAACATCCAGAAACTGGCATACATACCGAACATCAGAAACTCGCCATGGGCGAAATTGACGATGTCCATGACCCCGAAAATCAGGGTGAGACCGATCGCCACCAGGGCGTAGATCAGCCCGATGAGCACCCCGGACGCCAGGGTCTGCAACAATATTTCAAACGACATGATTTTCTCCTCCAGCTCCGCCGGGAAAACGCACTCTGTTGGGTCCGGCGGGGAGCGCCACGCTGGATGCGCCGCTGACCCCGCCCCTTGCTGGATTATTTACGCTCGTTCCACTTCGGCATTGGCCAGACGACCGGGCGCGTGGCCATCTCGAACGGCCACACGGTGTGGTATTTGCCGTCGACGATCTGCACCAGGATGCCGGCGCCGAACACGTTCTGGCCGGTGGCGTCGAACTTGATGCCTTTCCACGGCATGATGGTTTTCTTGCCGTCGATATTGGTGGCCATCAGCGCGGTGCGGATGGCGTCCGGCGCGGTCGAGCCGGCGCGGTTGAGAGCGTCGGCCAGGGTCAGCAGACCGGTGAAGGTGCGCGACGAGTTGCCCGTGAAGTTGATCTTGTTACGTGCGAAGAACAGGTCGTTGACTTGCTTGATCAGGGGATTGGTGGCGGCCAGGTCGAGCGACCAGACTTCGCGTGTGATGATGAATTCGGCATCCTTGCCCAGCGTCTTGATAAACTCGGTATCGGTGAAACCCGAGTTGTTCGCCAGGATCATGTCCGGCGAAAAGCCCAGTTCCTTGTAGGTCTTCATCGACATGATGGCGTCGCCCGTGTAGGACGACTGCATCACGATCTTGGGATTGCCCGACTTGATCAGTTGCACTTCGGACGTGAGCTGGGTGCTCTTTTGCGGATACGACACGGCCTTGACGATGGTGTAGCCGCCTTCGGTGGCCAGGCGCGTTTCCAGCTTGGTGGTCTCGTTGCCCCACTGGGTGTTCTCGTTGAACAGGCCCAGCGTGCCGGTCTTGACCTTGCGCTGCTTTTCCAGGTCCTTGAAGAACTCGAAGAAGTTATGCACGAACAGGTCGTCGTGTGGCGTGGTGCGGAAGAACCACTTGAAGTTGCGCTGCGTGAGCGAGGCCGACGACGACTCGGCATTCAGAAAAGGAATCTTGTAGCGTTCGGCCACCTGGCTGGCGGTCTGCGTCACGTTACTGTTATAGGCACCCATCAGGGCCACTACTTTTTCCTGGGTGATCAGGCGTTCCGTCTCGCTGGCGCCCACCTGGGGATTGCCCTGGTGGTCGCCGAAGATCAGCTTGATCTTGGCGCCTTTCAGCCCCGGCAGACCGCCGCCGGCCGCGAACGGCAGATTGGGAATGTCCTTGGCGCCGTTGTTGACAATGTCGGCGGCCAGTTCCATGGCTTTTTTCATTTCCGCGCCGGCTGACGCGCCCGGCCCCGACAAGGGGTAGACAACCCCGATTCTGACTTCCTGCTGCGCATACGCCGAAGCACTAATAAACAGCGCCAGGCCGGCCTGCGCGACGATCTTGATGGTGGCTTTAAACATAGTGTGAATCCCTCGTGGTCGTTATAAGACTTTTTTTGATTGCTCCAGCGTGGTGGCTGGTGCGCGGGTACTACGGGACTGTGTGCTTCTGTAGAGCAAGGACCATGCCGGTTCCATCAACTGAACCAACATTGCCCGACGCGCGCGGCGCGGCGGGGCAGACAACCATTGGAGCAATATGCAAACGAAAGTTATATCTCAACAACTCTACGCTAAAACTTGCATTTTGCGCACATTTTACGGCGGTATAACACTTGTTCCTGCGGGTGGGAAAGCGTGCGTGGCCCCTGTGTAAAGAGCAGCGCCGCCTCTCTTGTTGGATTTCTTTTTTGTCAGTTTGTACTTGAATCTTATACGTCACAAAGATACTATGTCAACGAATTATCGATAAAACGTTTTTGTTTTGACGGTAAAATATCATTATTAGTTCGGATCCAGCCGGATCGGCGAGGTCTGCACCGTGCAAATGACGCATTCAATGACGTATTACGTAAGCAACTTGTCCAAGTTCTACGACCGACCCCGCAGCGGCGGCGTCGTCACTATAAGAAAGGTGTACACACCATGGATCAGCAGTACGCAACAGCAGCACAAGGGGACCAGCAGCGGCGCTGGCAGTTCTGGATCGACCGCGGCGGCACCTTTACCGACATCGTGGCGCGCCGGCCGGACGGCCGCCTGCTGACCGAAAAGCTGTTGTCGGAAAATCCCGAGCAGTACAAGGATGCCGCCGTTGCCGGCATCAAGCGTTTGCTGGGCATCGCCGCCGACGCGCCGATTCCCGCCACCCTGGTCGAAGCGGTCAAGATGGGCACGACGGTGGCCACCAACGCGCTGCTCGAGCGCAAGGGCGATCCCACGGCGCTGCTGATCACGCGCGGCTTTCGCGACGCCCTGCGCATCGGTTACCAGAACCGTCCGCGCCTGTTCGACCGCGCCTTGCTGCTGCCCGAATTGCTGTACGGTGAAGTGGTCGAGGTCGACGAGCGCATCGGCGCCGACGGCAGCGTGGTGCTGGCGCTGGACGAGCAGCAGGCGCGCACTGCGCTGCAGACGCTGTATACATCGGGCTACCGCGCGCTGGCCGTGGTGCTGATGCACGGCTACCGCCACCACGCTCATGAGCTGGTGCTGGAACGCCTCGCGCGCGAAATCGGCTTCACGCAGGTGTCGGTGTCGCACAAGGTCAGCCCGATGATGAAGCTGGTCTCGCGCGGCGACACCACGGTGGTCGACGCCTATCTGTCGCCCATCCTGCGCCGCTATGTCGACCAGGTCGCCGGCCAGATGGAAGGCGTGCGCCTGTTATTCATGCAAAGCAACGGCGGGCTGACCGATGCGCGCTATTTCCAGGGCAAGGATTCGATCCTGTCCGGCCCCGCCGGCGGCATCGTCGGCATGGCGCGCACCGCGCACACGGCCGGCTTCGACAAGATCATCGGCTTCGACATGGGCGGCACCTCGACCGACGTGTCGCATTACGCCGGCGAATTCGAGCGTGAGTTCGAGACGCAGGTGGCGGGCGTGCGCATGCGCGCGCCGATGATGAGTATCCATACGGTGGCTGCGGGCGGCGGCTCGATCCTGCACTACGACGGCAGCCGCTTCCGCGTCGGCCCCGACAGCGCCGGCGCCAATCCGGGCCCGGCCAGCTACCGCCGCGGCGGCGAGCTGGCGGTCACCGACTGCAACGTCATGCTGGGAAAAATCCAGCCGGAGCATTTTCCGGCCGTGTTCGGCCCGCGCGCCGACGAGCGCCTCGACCGCGCCGTGGTGGTGGAAAAATTCAGCGCCATCGCCCAGCGCATCGCCGCCGCCGGGGGCGCGGCCTGCACGCCGGAACAGGTGGCCGAAGGCTTCATCGATATCGCGGTGGGTAACATGGCCAACGCCATCAAGTTCATTTCCGTGCAGCGCGGCCATGACGTCACCGACTACACGCTGACCACCTTCGGCGGCGCCGGCGGCCAGCACGCGTGTCTCGTGGCCGACGCGCTGGGCATGACGCGGGTGTTCGCCCATCCGCTGGCCGGGGTGCTGTCGGCCTACGGCATGGGTCTGGCCGACCAGACCGCCATGCGCGAGCGCGCCATGGAAGTGGTGCTGGTGGCGGACGGCATGGACAGCCTGCGCGAGGCCATCGACACCCTGGCCGGGCTGGCCCGCCAGGACTTGCTGGTGCAGGGCGTGGCCGAGGAACGCATCGCCGTCACGGGACGCGTGCACCTGCGTTACGACGGCACCGATTCGGTGATCGTGGTGCCGTTCGCCGGCTACGAGCAGATGACGGTGCAGTTCGAAGCCTCCTACCGCAAGCGCTATTCCTTCCTGATGCGCGACAAGGAGCTGGTGGTCGAGGCCATTTCGGTCGAGGCGGTCGGGGTATCGGAAGACAGCGCCGAGCGCGCCGAGACGCTGGCTGAGCGCGCCGGGCCATTGACGCCCCACGCCACGGTGCCGATGTACTCGGCAGGGCAGTGGCACCAGAGCGCGCTGTACCTGCGCGAGGACACCCGCCCCGGCGACCTGATCGAGGGCCCCGCCATCATCGCGGAAAAGAACGCCACCAACGTGGTGGAACCCGGCTGGACCGCTGAAGTAACGGCGCTCAACCATCTGGTGCTGACACGGGTGCAGGCGCGTCGGCGCCGCAATGCCATCGGCACCAGCGCCGACCCGGTGATGCTGGAAGTATTCAACAACCTGTTCATGAGCATCGCCGAGCAGATGGGGCTGCGCCTGCAAAACACCGCCGTGTCGGTCAACATCAAGGAGCGCCTGGACTTTTCCTGCGCCCTGTTCGACGTGCAGGGCAACCTGATCGCCAATGCCCCGCACATCCCGGTGCACCTCGGGTCCATGGGCGAGAGCATCAAGACCATCATCGAGCGCAACCGCGCCACCATGCGCCAGGGCGATGTGTACATGCTCAACGACCCGTACCACGGCGGCACCCACCTGCCCGACGTGACGGTGATTACCCCGGTGTTCAGCGAAGACGGCGTGGCCGTGCTGTTTTATGTGGGCTCGCGCGGCCATCACGCCGACATTGGCGGCATCACGCCCGGCTCGATGCCGGCCGACAGCACCGTGGTCGAGCAGGAGGGCGTACTGATCGATAACTTCCAGCTGGTCCGGGGCGGCCGGTTTCTTGAAGAAGAGACGATCGCGCTGCTCTCGTCCGGGCCTTACCCGTGCCGCAACATCGGCCAGAATATCGCCGACCTGCAGGCGCAGATTGCCGCCAACCAGAAAGGCGTGGAGGAATTGCTGAAGATGGTCGCGCACTACGGCCTGGATGTGGTGCAGGCCTACATGGGCCACGTGCAGGACAACGCGGAAGAAGCGGTGCGGCGGGTGATCTGCGCGCTCAAGAACAGCAGCTATGAGTACCGGCTCGACAACGGCGCCGTGATCCGGGTGGCGATCCGCGTGGACCACGCGGCGCGTACGGCCGACATCGACTTCACCGGCACCTCCGAGCAGCTCAATAATAACTTCAACGCCCCCAGCGCGATCTGCATGGCCGCCGTGCTGTACGTGTTCCGCACCTTGATCGACGACGATATTCCGCTCAACGCGGGGTGCCTGAAGCCCCTCAACGTGATCATTCCGCCCGGCTCGATGCTCAATCCGCGCTATCCGGCGGCGGTTGTGTCGGGCAACGTGGAAACATCGAGCTGCATCACCAACGCCTTGTACGGCGCACTGGAAGTGATGGCCTCGGCGCCGGGTACGATGAATAATTTCACGTTCGGTAACGACAGCTATCAGTACTACGAGACCATCGCCGGCGGCTCTGGTGCAGGGCCGGGCTTCAACGGCACCGATGTGGTGCAGACCCACATGACCAACTCGCGCCTGACCGACCCGGAAATTCTCGAATGGCGCTATCCGGTGCGGGTCGACAGTTACGCGATCGCGCAAGGCTCGGGCGGGGCAGGGCGCTGGCACGGCGGCAACGGCGGGGTGCGCAAGATCCGCTTCCTGGCGCCGATGAGCGCATCGATCCTGTCGAACAACCGCCTGGTGGCGCCGTTCGGCATGGCCGGCGGTTCGCCCGGCCAGTGCGGCAGTAATTACGTGCTGCGCGCCGATGGCAGCCGCGAGGAGCTTGGCTTCGTGGCCAGCACCGAGATGGCGCCGGGCGACGTGTTCGTCATCGAAACCCCGGGCGGCGGCGGCTATGGCAACCCTGCTGATACTGATACTGCTGCTGCTACGCCGGAAGTGACGCCATGAACAGCCCGCACACCATTCCGTCGTACCTGACGCCGCACGGCCTGGGGCCCTGGGGCAATTACCTGGAACAGATCGACCGCGTCACGCCCCACCTCGGACCGCTGGCGCGCTGGGTCGAAACCATGAAGCGGCCCAAGCGCATGCTGGTGGTCGATGTGCCGATCGAACGCGACGACGGCACCATCGCCCACTACGAGGGCTACCGGGTCCAGCACAACCTGTCGCGCGGCCCCGGCAAAGGGGGCGTGCGCTTTCACCAGGACGTCACCTTGTCGGAAGTGATGGCGCTGTCGGCCTGGATGACGGTCAAGAACGCCGCCGTCAACGTGCCCTACGGCGGCGCCAAAGGGGGCATCCGGGTCGATCCGGCGACGCTCTCGGCGGGCGAGCTGCAGCGCCTGACGCGCCGCTACACCAGCGAGATCAACATCATCATCGGCCCCAACAAAGACATTCCCGCGCCGGACGTCAACACCAACGAGCAGATCATGGCGTGGATGATGGACACCTACTCGATGAACCAGGGCAGCACCGCGTCCGGCGTGGTGACGGGCAAACCGATTTCGCTGGGCGGCAGCCTGGGACGCCACGATGCGACCGGGCGCGGCGTGTTCGTGATCGGCTGCGAGGCGGCCGCGCGCCGCGGCCTGGCGATCCACGGGGCCACGGTGGCGGTGCAGGGCTTCGGCAACGTGGGCGGGGTGGCGGCGCGCCTGTTCGCCGCCGCCGGCGCGCGCATCGTGGCCGTGCAGGACCATGCCGCCACCATCGTGGCCGACGGCGGGCTGGACGTGGTGGCGCTGCAGGCCTACGTGGCCATCAACGGCAGCGTGGCCGGCTTTGCCGGCGGCGACACCGTCGGCGACCGCGCGCGCTTCTGGGATACGCCGTGCGACATCCTGATACCGGCGGCGCTGGAGCAGCAGATCACGCGCCACAATGCGCACCGCATCCGCGCCAGCATCATCCTGGAAGGCGCCAACGGCCCGACCACGCCGGAAGCCGACGACATCCTGCATGACATGGGCGTGCTGGTGGTGCCGGACGTGATCGCCAACGCTGGCGGCGTCACGGTCAGCTACTTCGAGTGGGTGCAGGATTTTTCCAGCTTCTTCTGGACCGAGGACGAGATCAACCAGCGCCTCGACCGCATCATGCGCGAAGCCTTCGCGGCTGTCTGGCAGCTGGCCGGCGACAAGCAGCTGTCGCTGCGCACGGGCGCCTTCCTGATCGCCTGCAACCGGGTGCTGCAGGCCAGGCAGCTGCGCGGCCTGTACCCGTGACGCACGCCGGCGTGCTGGCGCGGCGCCAGAAAACGGTGGCGAAACTGGCACGCCTGATCGACGAGATGCAGCGGCGCGACATGCATCTCGATGACGTGGCCGCCTTCCTGGCGTGTTCGGTGACGTCGTCGTGCAACTACATGCATGCGCTGCTGGAAGCGCAACTCGTGACCCTGCCCGGTAATCAGCCTTGCCGGGCCAGACACCGGCTGTACCGGCTGCATGCCGATCAGAATGCCATTGCACGGTTTCTGGGCGCTGCTGTTCAGCATGGCAGTGCGCGCCCGCGTGGGCGCATCCACCGGCGCCCCTGCGGCGAGCGCCAGTTTCATGTGCCGTGCGACGTCAGCCGGCCGGGCAACGGCCCGCGCGCCACGCGGGATCCTCTAGTGGCGGCGTTGTTCGGCAGCGCTTGCGCCGGCTAGTTTTTGGCGCCAAGTCTTAATGGGACGCGGCCACTGACATCCCGCAGGACAGCGCCATAGCCGGCGTACAAATTCTCGGCCGGCAGCAAGCCATCGGCGGCCAACTGACGGTGCACCTTGCCCAGGCTGTAAAACGGCATGCGCACGAACAGATGGTGCTCGATATGGTAGTGGATGGCGTGCGGTCCGAACAGGAAGGTTTGCCATGACGGGCGCACAATGGTCCTGGCATTGCGGCTTTGATCGGCGCCTTCGGTCAGCCCGGCGTGTTCCATGAGTGCCCGCATGCGTCCGAACAATGGCAGCAAGGTCAGCGATGGCAGCGTCCACAGGCCCAGGTACAGCCAGCCGTGGCCGGACAGCGCAAGCAGGCCGAGCAGCAATCCATTACTGCCCACCATGGTGGCAACCTCCCACAGCTTGGTGCCGCGCGACTTGGGCACGTCCGGCAGGATGCCGCGATAGTCGCCGCGCATGAACTTGAAGGCGCTGACGAAGTAGGCGATGCCCAGCACGGCGGCGAGCAGCCGACCTGCCAGTCTGCGCCGCGACACCGGATAATCGATGATGCCGAATACCACGGCGACAGGGTCGTCGTTGCGCATCGGCTGGCGATGATGTTGCAGGTGTCCCGCGCGATAGGTCTTCAGCGACAGGCACAGGGGGCCGGCGGCCAACGCCTGACCGACTGCATCGTTCCACCATTGCGACGGCAGCAGGGTGCCATGCGCGCTTTCGTGCATGATGACCGCCAAGGCCAGTTGGGTGCGTGCGATGATCACCGCCGCCGCCAGGTAGGTGAGCGGATAGGGCCAGAGAATCGCGCTGGCGAACGCGGCGGCAATCAGGCACCAGTCCGCCGCCACGGCAGTCATCGCGCGCCATGGACTGATGCGAAACAGGCTGGTATCCGGGACGAAGCGCAGCAAACCGGCATTGCCGCCGGCACGGGCCTTATCGGGCGCGGTCATGGCGCACCTCCGCTCGTTGCCAGCGCTCGGCCAGCACGCCGCACAGCCCCGCCAGCAGCACGCCGCCCGCCACATCGACCAAGGTGTGCTGCTTGACGGTCAAGGTGGAAAGGCAAATCAGCGCACCGGTGATGCCGATTGGCCATCGATAACGGGTCAGCCACGCCATCCGGCACGCCAGGCAAGTGATGCTGACATGGAGGCTGGGCAAACCGTTCGATGGCGGGTCGAGTTCCCAAAAGCGCGTCATGCGCTCGCGTAGAAACGCATTCGAAATGGCCGCCGGATCGGGCCGCGGCAGCGCTTCGGGAAACAGCATGAAGCACCCCATGCTGATAATGAATGCCGTCACCACGGCAGCTTGGAAGCGCTCGAACGCGCGCGCTTGCGCATAGGCGCACACGGCAATCGTGAAAGGAAAAAACAGGACGTATAGCCCCCATGTGAATGGAATAAAAGGAATGGCCTGATCGGCCGGTGTGACAAAACTGTAACGCGGCACGACCGTGTGCTCGACCACCGCAAACACGGTCAGTCCCAGCAGCATGCCCATGCAGGCGATCCAGGCTTGGCGGCGGCGCTTGCGACGCCGGTGATCTGCTTGATCGCAGCCCGTCATTATCGCCGCCATTATGCTGGCGCCGCGCACAGCGCGATCAGGCGCACGGTCCACGCATCGATACGTGCTTGCGCCTGCACCCGTCCGGATGCCACCGCCGGCGCCGGCGCGCTACTGGTCAGTGCGCTGGCCGCCTCGCGGACCTGGTGGCGGAAATCGTGCGCGTCGCCGCGCCAGGTCACGGTGCGGTGTGCGATACGTAACTGCATCGCGCGCTGGGCATTGCTGGCCTGCTCGGGCTGTTCGGTCAGCACCAGGATGATCGGTCGGCCGTACACCAGGGCGACCGAGAGCGCCGCCATGCCGGGCGCCGACACAATCACCCCGGCATGCGCGGCGCGGCTGACCCAGTCCGGATCGACGCCGACCCAGCCGTCGTTGCCCGCGTAGCCTTCGCCGACCCGATATGCCGCCAGGCCCGCATCGGCGATACCCTCGCACAGCGCTTGCGCCAGGCTGGTGTCGCGAAAATGGGGATTCAGATAGACCGCCGCGGTGTCGGGCGTGGCCAACGAGACGGGCCCGGCAAGCGGCACGGGCGTGGGCAGCGTGCAGTCGGACCCGCTGGCGGGATCGGGATCGGGGATAGCGTAGCTGAAATCGTGTTCCAGGCGGGCCCGCGCCGCGTCCATCTGCCAGCCGACCACCCGCCTGAACAGGCGGCTGAACCGACCGGGCGTGGTGCCGTCGAAGTTGCTCAGCACCGCTTCGCGCAGGCTGCCGCCGTACACGTGCACGACCTTGCGCCGCCCGACCGGCAGCATCCCCAGAAACAGCGCGGCCGGGTGAAACGAATCGTTGACCAGGATGGCGCTGCCGCGCAGTGCGCGGCGCAGCTGCAGCAGATCGCGCAGCATCCGCGCCGGATGCGCCATGTAGCGGACCACGTTGCGATTCGAGGCGCGGCGCAGCATGTTCTGGCGGGTGTCGAACTGCATCGCATAATGCTGCGACAGGATGCTGGCCTCGATGCCGAAACCGGCCAGAAAGCGCTGGCCGGCTTGCGAGGTGGTGATCACATCGACCTGCGCGCCCGCGTCGCGCAATGCGTGCACCAGCAGCTGGGCCCGCATTAAATGGCCGCGCGCGTCCGCGGTTGCCAGGTAGACGATACGCGGTGTCATCGGGCCCGGCTGGCAGGCAGGGCGCGTGCGACCAGCCCGGCACCGTACATGAACAGTGCGCCACTGATACCAAAGGCGGCGTCGATGCTGCGCACCTCGGCCAGCAACAGCGCGAGCCGCTGCGCTTCGTGCGGCGCCACCAGGCGCAGCAGCGTGTGCGCGCACAGGCGCACGTGCCGGTGTTCATCGGCCAGCACACCTGCAAACAGGGCGTGGAGGGCGTGGTCCGGGCCGATGGCGTCGCAATGACGGTGCATGATGCGCACCGCCATCTGTTCGGCGCACAGGGCGGTCGCATAGGCGGGAACCAGCACCCCTTGCGAGAAATACGGTGCATGGCGATGAGCCAGCCGGCGCCAGCGCGCCAGCTTGCGCCGGCTCAGGCCCGACGGCGCCAGGGGCGAGGGCGCGCCGGCGCCACGCGCGTCCAAGGCGGCGGCGAACAGCGCCGTATGGGCTTGTTCTTCGTCCAGATGACGGCGGATCTGGCGCATCATCCAGGTATCCGAGTGCGGATCCAGTTGCTCGATCAGGATGGATTGCGACGCCTCCTCGGCATCGTGGTACATGCGCAGCAGCAGCCGTTCGCCGCGCGCACTGGCGTGCAGCTGAACGATGGCCGCGCGCTTGATGCGATCGACCAGTTTGGCCTGCAATGCCCTGAAGCCGCGCAGTTCAGGCGCCGCCAGGCAAGCCTGGACCAGGCTATCGGTTGCCGGCGCAACCCCCGTAAGCGCCGTGCTGTAAGGCGTGAGCGGCGAGCGCTGCGTGACTGGCGCGCCTGGCTTGACGTGCGTGACGGTCATGTTCGCGGTGCCGGCGCTGCGGGCCGCGCCGGTGCGGCGGCGGCCGTCGGGCTTGCCCGGCCGTGCTGCCATGCCAGTATCAAGCCCATGAAGCTCTCCTGCAGGAAGGCGTGTCCGGATGCGGCGGCGCCGTCGAAGGCCGACTCCTGGCCATTCCAGCCCACGAAACCCTTGCCGCCGCGGGTACCGAAGGTCAGCGTGTCGTGCTCCTTGAACCCCGCTTTCGCCACCGTGCGCATTGCCGGATGGGTATCCAGGCCGAACAGGAACAGCTGGCGCTGCACCACCCACAGCGGAATACGGTTGCTCAGCGCTTCCAGCCGGATCGCCCAGTTACCGCCTTTGAATGTGCGTTCCAGATCGCCGGCCGACGCCGGGTCGCCCGATGTAAAGCCGACCCGCATCACCGATGTCGTGACCCGCCCAAGCCCGAGCGCAACGGTGATGTCGTCCTGCACCGGCTTGCCCGCGCTGGTGGTGGGATGGACGGACACCAGCGCGCGCGCCAGGCGCCTGCGCAGCGACGGTTCGGCAAACAGGCGGCGCGCCCGTTCCGGCGTCACCAGCACGCGCTTTTTGGCGCCCTCCAGCACGCTGATTTCGTAAGGGTCGATGGTGACATTGGTGAACTTGCCGCCCACCGGGACGTGGACATAGCTGTCCAGATCCCATTGCTTTCCCTCGCGCCGTAACAACAGGTGCAGGCTGAGCGGGACCCGCTGGCCCTGCTCGGAGATGCCGCTTCCGTGCAGCAGCACGTCGCCCACCATCGTCTCGTCCTTCTGCGTGGCGTCGCTGGAAAAGACGATCGTGCGCTTGTCCGCGTCGACTGCGGCGCGCCCGTCGGGCAGGTCGATCGCAATGCGGTTGCATTCGGCATGGGTAGCCCCCAGCCCGCCCGGAGGACAGCCGCTGGCGGAGGCGAAGTGCCACACGCCCCGGCCGGTGAAGTCGAGCGGGGCGGCGCCGGCAACGACGCCATGCAGCATGAAAGCGGCGAAGGCAATGCGCGACGCCGGTGTGCAGAATCGTAGGGTTGTCATGGCGGGACTCCAGCGGTCAGGGGTGGGATGGATCGGCGACCGGGCTTAGCGGCGGTGATACGACAGCGCCTCGAGCGTGCGGTCGACCGGCGGCGGCTGCATGGCGACGATGGAGCGGGTGAAGGCGCCCACGGTGTCGACCAGCGACATGGCCAGCAGCACCAGCACCGCCGCGGGATAGCGCGCGCCCAGTGGGGGCAGGTCTTGCCGGTTCAGTGCGCGCGCGCTGTAGAACAGGCGGGCCGCCATCACGCACATGGGGCCGATCGGGCCGCTGTGCGCCAGCCATTGCAGCGAGCCGGGCAGGCTGGTGCGCACCAGGTAAGGCGTCAGACTGACGCTGTCCTCGCCGCGCATCCAGCGCAGTTTGAACAGTTCACGCCGGGTGTCGGGCAGGCGATGCTCGGTGTGCGCGCGCGCCGCGTAGTGGATGCCGATGCCGGCCGTTTGCAGGCGCATCCCCAGCACCTGGCAGTGTGCGCGGTAGACGCCGGGCAGCTCCTGGTAGCGGTAGGCGCCGAACAGTTCGCGCCGAAAGGCCACATTGTTCGCATAAAAATTGCACGTCGAGCCGGCCCGCAGCTTCCCGGGAAAATACATGAAGTCGATCGAGGTCAAGGCCACGCCCAGCGCGCTGGCCGAATAACTGGTGCGGCCCGCGACCGCGGCGGGCGCGCCCGGCGCCGGGTCGGCGAACGGCAGTAACAGCTGCTCCAGCCAGTGCGCGCTGGGGGCGCAGTCGGCGTCGCAGAATGCCACGTAGTCGCAGCGGCTGGCGTCGACCCGGTCGAAGCCCAGATTCTTGGCTTCGTAATAGCTGTCGTGCAGATCGATGGCGACGAAGTCGACCGGCCGGTCCGCCAGCCTGGTGATGTCGGCACAGGCTTGCTCGTCCAGCCCGTCGTGGGTGATGATCCACTGCGCCAGCAAGTGCGGCGGCAAGCTCTGCGTTCCCAGACTGGACACCAGTTGCTTCAGGCTGGCCAGCGCCTGACCGGCATCGGCCCCGCCCCGCAAGTTATTGGTTTCCAGGATCAGCGCGGTACGTGCGGCCACGTGGCGGGCGCTGTCGGTCAGGTCTTGTGTGGGGGGCATCAGCAACTCCTCGTTATCTGGAAAAATTCAACAACGTCAGTTGCCGCTTGCATGGCTGCCATGCCTCCCGCATCAAGGGGAGAAACGTGGCGTGTATGTCGATTTACTTTAGCACATTATTGGCTTAAATATACTGTTTCCTGGGGGCTCGGCACTTTAAGGCAACGTTATCGGCGCGTGGTCGGCCATCAGCTCGACGATCCAGTCGATGAACACCCGCAGCTTCTTGCTCGGATGCCGGTTCGGCGGATAGGCGATGTACAGCGCTATCGGGTCGATGCGCCATTGCGTGAACAGGGGAATCAGCGCGCCGCCGGCCACGTGGGCCTTGGCCATGTACTCGGGCAGCCACAGCACGCCCAGGCCGGCCAGACCGGCTGCCAGGTAGGCGTTGCCGTCGTCGATGGCCAGCACGTGGCGGCCCTGCAGCCTGACGTGCTCGTCGCCGTGGTGCATGGCATATGGAAAGCCGTCGCCGCTGCGGCCCCAGCGGTAGCGCACGATGCGGTGGTGCGTATCCTCCAGCGCGGTCGGATGCGCCGGCGTGCCTGCGCGCGCCAGATAGGCGGGCGCCGCGTACACGCCCAGTTGCAGCTCGCCGACCCGCCTGGCCACCAGCGACTGGTCGGTGATCGCGCCGCCGCGCACCACGCAATCGACGTTCTCGCCCATCAGGTCCACCTTGCGGTCGCTGGCGCCCATGTCGAATTGAATGTCGGGGAATCTGGCGTGAAATTGCGGCAAGGCGGGAATCAGGATCAGCGTGGCCAGCGGGCTGGGCACGTCCACCCGCAGCAGGCCGCTGGGCAGCCCGGAGGCGCCCGGCAAGCCCGCTTCCAGTTCTTCCAGTTCGGCCAGCATGGCGGCGATGCGCTCGTAATAGGCGGCGCCGTCGGCGGTCACGTTCAGCCGGCGCGTGGTGCGGTTGAGCAGCTTGACGCGCAGGCGCGTTTCCAGTTGCTGGATCAGCAGCGTGACGCTGGCGCGATTCATGTGCAGCGTCTGCGCCGCCTTGGTGAAGCTGCCCGCTTCGACGACCCGCACGAACGCCCGCATGGCGTCAAATCTGTCCATCCTGTCCTCCTGATCGCGATTGTTTGGATTATACAAACAGTCATGACGGGGCTTGCCTGTTTATCCCAACGCCGACGGCATGCTATTTGTCTCCGGACAGGTCGGCAGCCGCGACGACGGTTCGCCCGATCCGGCCAAGCTGCTGCCGCTGTCAGGTCGGCTCCGGTCAGCTGGCACCGCTCAGCCGCAGCCGAGCACCTTGCGCCCGGCCGGGCAGGGCAGGTAGCGCTGGCGGATGGTGCGGTAGGCGCCGTCGGCGAACATCGATGCGAGCGCCGTGTTGAACTCGGCGACGAACTGGCGCGACACGGTGCGCTTGCTAAAGGCGATCGTGGCCGTGCTGGTCGACACCACCAGGCCGCTCGGCCGGATGATCTCGTCCAGCCCCAGCTGGCGCAATTCCAGGGTCGCGCTGGCTTCATCGGCAATCATGCCGTCGATGCGGCCCAGCTCCATCATCTTCCAGGCGTTGCGGCGCAAGGTCACCAGCACTTCGTTTTGCCTGAAGCGCGGATCGGCCTTGAGCGTATCGAACGTGGCGCCGTAGGACACGCCGATCTGTACCCCCAACCGGAAGCGCGTGCCGAGCATGGCGTCGAGCCTGGCGAGCGGGTAGCCGGCGCGCGCGGCCGGTCCCATGTACAGCACGTTGTGCGACTGCAGTGCCGGGATGGAAAAATGGGCGAACGCTTCGCGCGGGGCGGTGCGAAAGCTGCTGGGCAGCACGTCGAGCCGGCCGGCTTCGAGTTGCGCCAGGGCGCGCGCCCATGGCATCTCCACGAACACCGCGGTGCAGCCGGTGCGTTTGAGCGCTTCGCGCATCAGGTCGGCATCGAATCCGCTGATGCGCCCGTCCGCGGCGCGGAAGGAATAGGGCGCATCGTCATACCAGCGCACCGTCTTGCTGCATCCCTGGGCATGGAGCGCCGGCAGCAAGGTCAGTGCGGCGACTGCCAGCAGCTGTCGAATCTTCGTCACAACGCGTCCATACTTGCCCGGTCAACTATCTTGCCGCAATGAAATCATCGTACACACAGTTTCGGAGGGTGTAAATAGCAGATTTGGTCCATGTGAACCCATGACTGGAAGGGACGCCGAGGGCGAGCTGGTAAGCAGCGCTGTGTGGCAATTAGCGCTGTGTGCCGAAGAGCTGGCGGATCATGGCGATCTTGCCGGCCACCCCAGCGCGCGGCTCGTGTGCGCGCGAGACGATCTGCACATCGATGCACAGCGCCTGCGCCAGCCGGGGCGCGAGGGGCTGGTACGCCACACCGATGTGCGAGGTGGCCTGCATCGATTGCGGGCACAGGGCCACGCCTTCGCCGGCGGCAATCGCCGCCAGCAGGACCGTGAAATCCTTCGGCTCCGGCCGCCGCGGGGGCGCATAGCCGATGCCGCGGAACACCCGCTCGCACTTGTCGTAGAACGCCGGGTTGTCGTTGCGCGACAGCCAGAACAGCGGCGTATCGCCCATGGCGGCCAGATCGATCTCGCCGCTGCCTGCAGGCGCCGCTGCATGGGCGGCCGGCAAGGCCACCACGAGCGGCTCGCGCAACACGGTGTCGAGCGCCAGGTCGGTGCTGGGGCCGACGATATCGCCCACGATCGCAATATCGAGGTCGCCGCTGCGCACCTGTTCGACCAGGAACTTCGACCAGGCACGTACCAAGGGACGCTCGCCGGTGAATGCCGGGTTGGCAAGCAGAACGCTCAGTTCGGCGATGAAACGATGGTTGATCACGCTGGTCAGGCCGATACGCACCGCGCCGGCGCTGGCGTGATCGTCGTGAAAGCGCTGCTGGATGCCGGCCACCGCCGCGTCCAGGCTCAGCAGCAGTTGGTAGGCCTCCGCCTTGAACGCTTCGCCCGCCTCGGTGAGGCGCACGCCATGGGTGTCGCGGTGGAACAGCTGAACCCGCAGCAGTTCTTCGAGCGCCTTGATCTGGCGCGACAGGGGCGGCTGCGACATGTTTAACAGCTCGGCGGCGCGGCGAAAATTAAGTTCTTGCGCGACGGCCAGGTAACACTGCAAGGCCCTGGTACTGGGTAAGTGCCTGGACAGCATCAGCATCGGTCATCCTCGAAAGCGGTTATGGGGTCCAACGCGTCAGCGGGTACGAGGCGTCATGATAGACTTTTATCCGCCAATCGTTGAAATCTGAGGAAAAAGTCATGAGACTGCAATTACGTACCGTTGCCCTGTGCGCGCTGCTGGCCTTGCCCGCGCTGGCCACGGCGGCCAAGCCGGTGATCGAGGTCTACAAGAGCGCGACCTGCGGCTGTTGCCAGGCCTGGGCCGACCATCTGAAAGAAAACGGCTTCACCGTCAAGGTGAACAACGTGGCCGATACGGCGACGTACCGCCAGAAGTTCGGCATCCCGGCCGAGCTTGGCTCCTGCCATACCGCCAAGGTCGGCGGGTACGCCATCGAGGGCCACGTGCCGGCAAGCGACATCAAGCGGCTGCTGGCGGCGCGCGCGAAGGCGCGCGGCCTGGCCGTGCCCGAGATGCCGCACGGCTCGCCCGGCATGGAGACCGGCCGCACCGACCCGTACGATGTGCTGCTGATCGAGCCGGACGGGCGTACCAAGGTCTACCAGCACTACGCCGGCAAGCCGGCCCGCAGCAACTAGCTTCCCACAGCCAGGCGGGCGGTCGATTCCGTCGAATCGCCGCCCGCTGTTACCGTCTGGCGCCGTGCTGGCGCGTTATGCCCGCTGCGCTATGCCCGCTGCGCTATGCCCGCTGCGTTAGTCCCACTTACTGTCCGGGCGAGCCGACCGAAGCCGCCACCGCCGGCTGCGCCGCCGCGCCCAGCACGCCGACCACGGCCGCCTTGTATTTCGGCGCCGACGTCGACAGACCATCCCACACGGCCGAGGTGGTGGCCGATGTGCTGCCGTACGCGATGCCGGCATGATTCGGCAACGCGGCAGTCACGCCGGTGGATGCGGCCGACACGGGAATGACGGTGCCGTCCGTTGCCGTGATCGGGGCGCCGCCCTTGTAGTTGAACGAGGTGACCACCTTGCCCGCGGTATCGAACAGCACCACGGCGTCGCCGCCACCGAGGCCCGGACCGCCAAAGGCGATCACCGGCACCGTGGCGCCGAGGCCCCACGCGGCCCTGAACGCGGCAGCGTCTTCGGTGTTGACCACCACCAGGCGCTGGCCCGGTGCGATCGTCACGCTCGGGAAGGTGGCGCTGGCTGCATCGGTGAACGAGGCTGAATCGTCGTCCCACTTCCAGCCGGCCAGGTTGACTGCCGCCGTGCCATAGTTATACAGCTCGAAGAAGTCTCCCGCCGCGGCGTTCGAATTCATTTCGGTGATCAGCAAGGTCGGCGCCACCGGCACGCCGACGACGGGCGCGGCCATCTCGAAATTGAGCGTGGTGGCGTTGGCGATGCCGGCGAATGGATTGCCCGCCACGTCCTTGATCACACCGCTGGCGAACTGCACGTTGTAGCGCACGCCCTTGAGCAGGTCCGCGCTCGGGTTGATGTTGGCGGTATTGCCGTTGAACTGCACCTGGGTGATGTCGCTGACGGCGATGGTGCGGGTGTCGCGCTCGCTGCTGATGATGATGTTGCCGGTGCCGGCGGCGACCTGTTCATTGAAGGTGAGCAGGATGCGGCTGCTGGTCAGGCCGGTGGCGTCGTCCACGGGCGCGGTGCGCGTGAGCAGGGGCGCCGCCGTGTCGGTCGGGCCGGCGGCGGTAAAGCTGAGCGTGACGGCATTCGACAGCGCCGGACCGGCCGCGCCGGTGGCGTCCTTGAACACGCCGGCCGCGTAGGTGATGCTGTAGGTGGTGCCGGACACCAGATCGGTGGTGGGGTTGATGGTCACGTTCTTGCCGCTGATCGTTACCTGGGCGCTGTCGGCGATCGCGATGGAGCGGGTGTCGCCGGCGCCGTTGCTCAGCACGATATTGCCGGTGCCGGCGGTGACGGCCTGATTAAAGCTCAGGTACAGATTGCTGCCCACGCCCACGGCGTTCTTGCTGGCGCTGGGGGAATACACCAGCATTTCCGGCTTGCCGGCGCCGCCGCCCACTTCGCTGACGACGTACAGATTGCCTGCCGGGTCCATGGCCATGCCTTCGTTCTGCGCCGCGCTGCCGATGACCAGGGTGCCGAGCAGCTTGCCGCTGCGGTCCATCTTGACGATCTTGCCGTCCGGCGCGCTCAGGATCAGGATGTTGTCGTAATCGGGCGAGGTGGCCGCGACGATGTTCGACAGGGCGAACACGTCGTTGTGCGCGTTCAGTCCGGTTTTGGCCGGGTCGAACAGGTTGGTCGAGTTCTCCAGCGTGGCCGAGCCGTTCGATGCGGTGCCGGCGGCGAAGTCGACCGTGGTCTGGAACACGCCGGCCGGTCCCGATTCCTTGACCGCGATATAGCCGTTGGTCTTGGGATCGTAGCTCATGCCTTCGATGCCGATATTGCCGACGGTCGTGCCCAGCTTGACGGTGCGTACGCCCGCGCCAGCCAGCGTGGTGTTGGCCACGTAGCTGAATTCATTGAACTGGCGGAAGCGCTCTTCGACCAGCACGAACTTGCCGCCGCCGATGTAGGCGATGCCTTCCGGGTCATAAAAGTAGGTGCCCTGCGGCTTGGTGGCGTCGACGGCCAGCGTCATGGAATCGACCAGCACGCCTTGCTTGGTGACCTGGGCGATCGAGGTGCCGCCGTCGCCGACCACGAACAAGGTGCCGGTGTCCTTGTTGTAGGTGACGCCCGAGGCTTCTTCGGCCTGCATGTTGGCGCCGCTGCCGACCGGCAGCGCATAGCGCCCGGTCTGGGTGTAGTTGGCCAGGTCGTAGGTGCTGGCCGGATCGGTGAAGCCGATGGCCGGGGCTTCGAGCGCCAGCGGCGTAGGGGGCGGTGCCGGTGCTGGTGCTGGTGCAGGGGCCGGGGCAGGCACCGGGGTAGGGCTGCGGTAGTCATCGTCGCTGCCGCCGCATGCGCTCAGTGACAGGGCGAGCAGCATGGTAAGCAGGGAGCTGACGCGAACGGGGCTGACACGAGTTGCAGGTTGGTTTTTCATAAGCTTTAGTGGTATTGAGAATCAACCAATACTACCGAGCTCATGTGTCATATTGATGACAACATCGATGCGGATTGCGGCACGGGCCGGATGCGAACGAGCAGCATACCTGTGCAAACCTTAACAATGTCCCCGCGCAGGCGGGGACCCATAGCCCGTCCTGCTCGTGTTGACGGCGGATTACTCACCGACCCTACGTGGTATGGGACCTCGCCTTCGCGAGGACGGTGTTAACGCTTGCCCGGGTGGCCAGGCCGTTCTGCTCCTGCCCGCCCGTCAAGCTCCCGATCAGAACTTGTAGCTCGCCCCCAGTACGAATTCACGCCCCGTCACGTGATACACCCAGGCGTTGTTGCGCGCGCGGCTGACGAACTGGTCGTTCGGCTCGTTGGTCAGGTTGATGCCTTCCAGGCGGATATCGAGCCGCTCGTTGACCTTGTACGACATCGACGCGTCGACGTTGATCGAGCTGACCTTGCCTTCCACATCGTTGTTGTTGGTGCCCGGCACGCGCGACACGAAACCACTCCGATACGCCGCCGAGGTGCGCGCCGAGAACTTGCTGTCCTCGTAGTACAAGGTGGCGTTCCACGAGCGCGGCGACAGATTCAGCAGATTGTCGCTGACGGTGGCGGCGCTGGTGGGCGAGATCAGGTAGCCGATCTTGGAACTGACGGCGGTGAAGTTGAGCAGGGTGCCGAAATTCTTGCCGATGCCGGGCAAAAAGGTGAACGGCTGCTGGTAGTTGATCTCCACGCCTTTCAGGTTACCGCCCTTGCTGTTGAGCGGCCGGCTGACCTGGAACAGTTCTTCGCCCGTGAAGTTGGCTGGCAGCAGGGACATCGGCAAGCCGGTGTTGCGGAACACGACGTTCTGGATCTGGTCCTGGATATACGTGTCGATCTTTTTATAGAACAAACCCATGCCCAGGAAGGAACCCTTGTTGAAGTACCATTCGAAGCTCGTGTCCAGGGTCTTGGCGCGGATCGGGTCCAGCTTGGGGTTGCCGCTGGTGATGGTCAGCAGCCCCGAGGTGTTGATCGCCACGCCCGGCGTGAGCGAGGCCAGCTGGGGACGCGACATCACCTTGGCCGCCGCCACCCGCACCAGGAAGTCGTCGGTCACGCCCAGCGACAGGTTCACCGCCGGCAGGAAGTCGGAGTAGTCGTTCTCGGCGCTGACCTTGGTGGCGGCCGCGGCGGGCAGGTAGCCGGTGGCGACCTGGTGGGTCCGGACGTAGCGCGCACCCGCGTTGCCGCGCAGCGGCATGGCGCCGAGCTGGCTGGAGAATTCGGCCATCAGGAAGGCGGCCTGGTCTTTTTCGGTGACGGAGCGATTGCTGCCGCGCGCCACCGCCTGGTTGATCGAGCCCATGGTGAAGTCGCCCGGGCCGCCTGCCGGTCCGCTCTTGATGCAGTTGCAGTAGATATCGTAGGCGGCGGTGATGGCGGCCAGATTCGGGATCACCCACGTGGTCGGCGTGCCGGCTGGCAGATCGAGCCCGCGGCCGAAGTCGGTCAGGGTGGTGGTCAGGCTGGCCACCGAGGTGCCCGCCGGTGGGCTGAACATGGTTTCGGCGGCGTTCATGCGGCGCGATTCATACACCGTGGACGAGAACTTCTTGTAGTCGATGCCGCCCTTGATGGTCAGCGCGCTGGGGATGACTTCCCACTGCAGCTGCACGTTGGCCACATCGTTGCGGTTGTTGGCGCCGTTGGGGCGCATGCGGATTTCGCTCACCAGCGTGTTGGGAATGGTGTTGCCTTGCACCCCGGAGCTGACCACCGGCACGCCGACGATGCTCAGCGCGCCGCCCGCCTGGGCCGGATCGAACGGGTAGACGATCTTGGGCAAGCGGTCATTGTCGCGGTAGTCGAGGCTGTAGCCGTTGACGTTGGTGGCGTCCAGGAAGGTGGTGGTCTGGATCGGATTGGCGAATTTCGAGGTGGCGCGGCCGATGCTGCCGGTGAGCGTCATGGACTCGCCGATGTCCTGCTTCAGGCTCAGGCTGGGCTGCGTGAACGTGGTCGAGAGCTCGTCGCGGCGCGATTCGGAGCGCACGTCGACCGCGTTGAACACGCCGTAGCGCAGCGAGCCGTCGGGCCCGAACTCGGCCTTGGTGACGCTGGTCTGGGGTTTGCCGCCCTGGCCGAGCGCGCGCCCGAACGAGAACGTCTCCAGAAAGTCTTCCTGGCGCGACGCGTCGAGCTTGGAATACATCATGTCGAACGTGAGCAGGGTGCCCGGGATCGGGCGGAACTGGGCCGACGTCGTCACGCCCAGCCGATCCTGATCGTGCGACAGGCGGCCGTAGCGCGGGATGCGCGGGGTGAAGTTCTGCGCGCTGCTGGCGGCGTTGTAGGTGGCGATGTTTTCCGGCGTGCCGGGCAGGCGCGGCACGCCCTGTGCGGCCGGGCCGCAGGTGGTGGCGGTCGAGGTGGCCGGGTTGGCCGGCAGGCCCATCGGCGCGCAGAAGCCGCCGGACGACGGTCCGTTGTCCCATTTGACCGACGAATAGCCTTCTTCGAACAGCGTGCGCTGCGAGTAGGCGGCCGACACCAGCAGCCCGACTTTGCGGTCGAAAAAGGTGTCGGAGACCAGGAAGGCCACGCGCGGCGTGGTGTCGCGACTCATCTCGTTGTAGCTGCCCTTGACGGAGGCGGTGGCGGTGAACTTCTTGAAGTCGAACGGCCGCGAGGTTTGCAGGTCGACCGTGGCGCCGAGCGAGCCCTCGTCGACGTCGGCCGAGGAACTCTTGCGCACCGTGATGCTGTTGAACAGCTCGGCGGCGAACACGTTGAAGTCGAAACCGCGCGAGCGGTTGGCGCCGCCGGAACTATCGGTACCGCCCGTGGTCGCCAGACCCTCGATGCCGTTGATGCGCACGCGGGTGAAGTCTTGTCCCAGACCGCGCACGGTGATGCTGCGACCTTCGCCGGCGTCGCGGTCGATCACCACGCCGGGGATGCGCTGCAGCGACTCGGCCAGATTGGTGTCCGGGAACTTGGCGATGTCTTCCGCCTTGACCACGTCGACGATGCCGCTGTCGTTGCGCTTTTGATTCAGCGCGCCGCGCAGGGACGCGGCAAACCCGGTGATGACCACCGACTGCACTTCCGGCACCGGCGCGGCGGCGGGCGCCTCGGGCGCCTGCCGGGCATGGGCGCAGCTCAGGCTCAGCAACGACAACGAACCGGCCGACATCAACACGCGTACGGCAAGGGCGATCGGCGAAAAGGCCGGGGTAATGGACTTCATATTGTTCAACACTGTCTCCTATAATTTTTGTCAATTGTAAGCAAGTTACAACGTTGGAAAATATACAGGATTGGCCAGGCCAAAACCAAGCGGTCAGGCCGGTTGTGTCGTATTTACGTCATTTATCCGATAAATTGTCGAATATTGGTCAGGCCGCTTGCGGGAATGTAATAAATCTGCAACTGTTTTTTTGTAATCGGATCGTCTACCATCGCGGCTCAAGATATGGGAGCTCAGGCAGCGGCGTATTCGGCAGCACGCACGCCGCACGCCCCGGGCGAGCGCTGTTTTTTTTTGGAGAATTACCGATGCTGCGGCATGTACATTTCGCGGGACTGGCAGGCTGCTTACTGTTGCTGGCAGCCTGCACCACGCCCTTGCCGCGTCCGGCCGACCCGCCGGCCACGTGCACTTACACCGACAACGGATCGAAGGAGACGCTGCTGGCGGGACCCGCCATGCTGCCCGGCGGCGAGGTCATGGATGCGGGCATCCTCGTGCGCGGCGGGGTGATCGGCGAGGTGGACAGCGCCGTTGCCATGCAGGCGCGCCATCCCGCGGCCAACCGCGTGCAGTGCAGCGGCGTGCTGATCACGCCCGGCCTGGTGAATGCCCACGAGCACACGGCCTACAGTTTCGCGCCGGCGCCGCCCGACATGGCGCCGGTGTACGTGCACCGCGACGAGTGGCGCCTGGGGCAGAACAGCAAGCCCAAGCTCAACAGCGCGTTCACCAAGGACCAGGCCGTGATGGCGATGATCGAGATCCGCCACCTGCTGCATGGCGAAACGGTAGTGGCCGGCTCGGGTGGCGTGCCGGGCCTGGTCAAGAACATTTCCAGCCCGGCCTCGGACACCAATGTGTATGCCGCCGACATGCAGACCTTTCCATTCGGTACCAACGTGTATGCCCAGTTCGGCACCGACCCCTGCCAGGTGCAGGCGCATACGCTGGGCCCGCCCGCGCTGTCGAGCAGCGCCGCACCCGGCACCCCCTATGTGCCCCATGTCGGGGAAGGCATCAACTGCGTGGCAAGACGCGAGGTGGATGATTACTTGCGCTACGCACTGGCCAATCCCGGCCGCAGGTACAGCCTGATCCACGCGATCATGCTCGACCGCAGCCACCTGCCGGCGCTCAAGGCCGCCGACGTGGCGGTGGTCTGGTCGCCGCGCTCCAATCTGGCACTGTACGGCCGGACGCTGGACCCGGGCTGGCTGCTGGACGCCGGCGTGACGGTGGGTCTGGGCACCGACTGGTCGCTGTCGGGCTCGTACGACATGCTGGAAGAAATGCGCTGCGCCCGGTCGGTCAACCGCGCCTCCGGGCAGCGTCCGCTCAGCGGCGTGGAAATCCTGCGCATGGCCACCAGCGGGGCGGCGCAGGCGCTGGGGATCGGCGACCGGGTCGGCGCGATCGCGCCCGGCTACCAGGCCGATCTGGCCATCTTCGCCGATGCCGACAGGGCGGGCCTCGAAGGTGCGGGGCTGCACGACAACGATGCGATGGTCGCCGTGTTCATCAACGGCACGCTGGCCGCCGGCGACCGCGCGCGCTTGCAAGGCACGCTGCCCGCCATGTGCGGCAATGTGCTGGCGGGCAAATTCATCTGCCATGATTTTTCCGCGTCGCCCTTCACCTTCGCGCAGCTGCTGGCCGCCAATCAGACGACCTTGCCGCCGATGGGCGCGTCCGGTCAGGCCCGGTGCGGCAAGCCGTGAGTGTGCGGTCCGTTCACTGGTCCGCTTATTGGTCCGCTTACTGGTCTGCTTACCGGTCAGGTGCCCGGCTGCACATACGGCACCTTGGCAAACAGCTGGCGCTCGGCGCCACGCGGATCGTCTTCCAGGCGCGGCGGGACGTTGAAGATCATGGTCTGGCGCCGGGTCAGATCGTACGGTTCCCACGCCGGTAACAATTTGCTGGCCGGCCTGCCGCTGCGCGCAAAGGCGATGAACGCCTCGCTCATCATGTCGGCCATGGTCTGCGCCTGCGGGCCGATGGCCGACGCGCCGGGCTTGCCGACGTTGTCGAACACCAGCTGGATGTCGGACGCGTGCGGCGCGCCAAATTTGCCGCCATCCTTGGGCGTTGCCCAGTCGAGCTGGTAGACATATGCCGGGCGCCCGGACCGCGCGCGCTCTTCCGCTTCGATGATGGCGCCGCGCCACGAGCGCGAGGCGGTGGTGATCTTGAAGAGCAGGTCGCTGGCGGACAGGGCGGGGTAGAGCTTGCGGTAGACCGCGATCACCGCTTCGGGCTGGATGTCGACCCGCATGTTGGGCGCCAGCTTGCCCGGCAGCGCGTCCCAGCCCAGGGTGAAATTGGCCGGGTCGCCGCCCAGGAAGGCGCGGGTTTCGTCGTGCGTGTTGCCGATCATCATGGGGATGTGGGCCGACTGGGCGGGCGCATCGGGGTAGAACGGATGGCGCAGCAGGTTGCGTTCATCCAGCACCGGGGCGAACGATACGCCGCCATACGGCAACACCGGGTCGCGCGTGCCCAGCGCATCGAGTATGCGTTGATACGGCATGGTGGCGATCTCGCCGACGCGCTCGGGGCCGAGCTTGAGGGCGTCCAGCATGGCCTGCGCGCGCAGGGCGCCGTTGAGCGGACCGCTGGCCGTGACCTGCTGGCCGCTCATGGTGGCGGCGCGGTGAAACAGCCCGGCCGCGGCCGGCATGGCCATCAGCGTGGCGATCTTGGCGCCGCCGCCGGACTGGCCGAACACGGTCACGTTGTTCGGGTCGCCGCCGAATTCGGCGATGTTGTCGCGCACCCAGCGCAGGGCCAGGATCAGGTCGAGCTGGCCGGCGTTGCCGGAATCGGCGAAGCGCTCGCCGCCGTGGCGCGCCAGATAGAGATAGCCGAAGGCGTTGAGGCGGTGGTTGACCGTGACCACCACCACGTCGCAGCGCTGGCACAAGCGCACGCCGTCGTACAGCGGGCTGGACCCCGAGCCGTTGTTGTACGCGCCCCCGTGGATGTAGAACATGACCGGGCGCCTGGCCTGGTCGCGCAGAGCCGGGGCGTACACGTTCAGAAACAGACAATCTTCGCTGAGCGCCGCTTCGCCCTTGGACTGCGGGGCCGACGGGCCATGCTCCACGGCATCACGGATGCCGTTCCAGGATGGCGGGGGCAACGGCGCCTGGAAGCGCCGCGCGGACGTATCGGCGCCGTAACGCACCCCTTTGAAGACGTTGATGCCGTGATCGCGGTAGCCGCGGATCTTGCCGTGGCGGGTGCTGGCGATGGGCGAATCGCCGGGTGCGGCGTGCGCGTTGAGCCCCAACAGGCCGGAGGTGACGAGCAGGGATTGCTGCAAAAAGGCGCGGCGCTTTGGTTCAGTCATGGCGGGTCGTGAGCAAGAACGGGCTTCTATTCTCGCGCATTTTCGGTCATCTGGCGGCTTGAATATTGCCAGTGGCCGCAGGCGCGGCGCTCTGCTGGCGCTTCAGGGCTACCTTACGGCGCCGTAAGACGACCGTAAGGTAGCCAATGAATGCCTAAACTACATTAGTTGCAGGCGAAGCAACGGCGTCGCCCGGACATTAAACTAAGAATGGATGGCCTATGAACGCCTCGGTCGCAATCGAAGAACAGGACAGCGCTGTCGAGCTGATTCCCAGCGAAGTGCGCAACTCGGTGCGGGCCTTGCTGGCCAGCCCGATCTTCTCCAAGGCGCCGCGCATGTGCCACCTGCTCTCGTTCTTGATGGAGAAGAAACTGAGCGGACGGGAACAGGAGATTTCGGAAATGCAGGAGGACGGCAACCTGGGAGGGCTGCTGAACGTGCTGGGCATCAAAGCCCACGGCGACGGGTGACCCGACTCGCCGGCGGCGCCATCATGCCGCGCCGGTGGGGCCGGGCAAGGCTTTCGGGTCCGCCAGCAAGCCACGGCGGCGCAGCCACCATTCGAGCGGAATCGTCACCAGCGGCGGGATCGCCGCCAGCAGCGCCAGATTGACGACCCAGAACGACCAGCGCAAGCGGCGCGCCGTGAACAGCACCACCAGCAGGTAGAACACGAATGCGCCGCCGTGCAGGCGGCCGAACCACCACACCACCACGTCGGTCATGCCGGAATACTTGAAATACATACCGGCCAACAGGCCTGCCCAGGTCAGTCCTTCGGCCAGGGCGGCGAATGCGAACAGGCGACCAGCGCCCTGCAGTTTGGGTAATGCCATGTAAAGGTGTCCTCTTGCTTGTTGCGTGGCTTGCCAGTGTGTCGATTCGTTTGCCGCCGTGTGAGCGTCGCGCCGACGCGGCAGGATACAGCAGAACGTCATCGCACCGCCGAACTTCGCAGTGTTAGTATATGCGGCCGTCCGGCGCGCAACTGGGAACGGCGCATTTGCGGCCGGTTCAGCGCCGCGCTTATTCGCATCTACCTTGAAGGAGCTCCATGCACGTGCTGGTCGTCGAAGACAACGCCATGCTGACCCGTAACCTGGCCGACGCGCTGGAACAGCACGGGCACAGCGCCGACTTCGCATCGAGCGGGCCGCACGGCCTGCAGCTGGCCCTGTCCCACGACTACGACCTGATGATCCTGGACCTGGGCCTGCCGGGCATGGACGGTCTGGACGTGTGCCGCCGCCTGCGCCAGGCACTGCCGCGCCGCATGCCGGTGCTGATGCTGACCGCGCGCGACACCCTGCACGACAAGCTGTCCGGTTTCGACAGCGGGGCCGACGACTATCTGGTCAAGCCGTTCGCGCTGGAAGAACTGCTGGCGCGCTGCGCGGTGCTGGCGCGCCGTCATACGCTGCACCAGGACCATGTGCTCGATGTCGGCAGCCTGCGCATCGACCGCCGCGAGCGCACCGTGGCGCGCGCGGGCACCGATGTCGCGCTCAACCCGGTGGGCTATCGGATCGTACTGGCGCTGGCGGAAGCCCATCCGCGCGTGCTGACGCGCTCGGAGCTTACGCGCCTGCTGTGGGGCGATGAACCGCCCGATTCCGACACGCTGCGCTCGCACCTGTATCAGCTGCGCCAGAAGCTGGACAAGCCGTTCGCCACGCCGATCCTCGTCACCGTGCATGGCGTCGGGTTCAAACTGGACGCCGCCGCGTGACCAGTCTGCGCAGCCGGCTGGTGCTGGCCTTCGGGCTGTTCGCACTGGTCACCGCACTGTGCTTCAGCGCGTTCGGCCTGCTGTTCGTGTACACGGTTGAAGACAGCTTCTTTCACAACATGCTCGACCAGGAAGCGGCGCACCAGCAGCGGCATGGCGCCGGCACCCCGCCGTTGCGCGACTTTGTCCGCGTGTACGGCGACAGCGCGGCGTTTCCGCCCGATCTGCAACGCGCCCTGGCGCGCACGCCGCGCGGCAAGGAGTTCGCCGGCGACGATGGACGCCACTACCATGTGCGCGCGCTGGCGCCGGCGCCGGGCTACCTGGTCGCGGAAGTCAGCCGCGAGCTGGTGGTGCGTCCGCGCATGCCGTTCATTCTGGGATTCCTGGCGCTGTCGATGCTGGTGATCGTCGCGCTGGTGCTGGCGATCGGGTACTGGATCGCGCGCCGCGCCACGGCACCGCTGACCCGCTTGACCGGTCTGCTGGCCGCGGCCAACCCCAATCAGCTGCCCCGGCGCCTGGCCGACGGCATGCCGGACAACGAGATCGGGCAGCTGGCGCGCGCACTCGACGCGGCGATGGCGCGCGTCGCCGGCTTTATCGAGCGCGAGCAGCACTTCACGCGCGACGCCAGCCATGAACTGCGCACGCCGCTGGCCGTCATCGATGGCGCGGCGCAGCTGCTGGCG
The DNA here is from genome assembly GCA_943372275.1 of Janthinobacterium lividum. Lineage (GTDB taxonomy): Bacteria > Pseudomonadota > Gammaproteobacteria > Burkholderiales > Burkholderiaceae_D > Telluria_A > Telluria_A lividum_A. The sequence continues at coordinate 31,281 of CALRYE020000015.1, read as the reverse complement.
CAGCGGCCTTTGCCGCCGCAGGCCGCCGACCAGTTGCACCGTATCCGCACGGCGGCGGCGCACATGGCGCACAGCGTCGACACGCTGCTGGCGCTGGCCCGCGAGGAGCTGCGCGCCGACGCGCCGGCGCCGCTGGCGCTGCTGCCGCTGGTCGAAAGCGTGGTCGTGCAGTTCGCCTATCTGCTGGATGGCAAGCCGGTCGAGGTGTGCGTGGAGGTGGACGCGGCCGACACGGTCCGGCTGCATCCGGGTGCGCTGCATATCCTCCTGGGTAATCTGGTCAGCAATGCGTTCGCCCATACGCAGCAGGGACAGGTGCGCATCGCTTACGCCGATCGTCTGCTGACGGTGACCGACGACGGCCCCGGCATCGCGCCGGAGGTACAGCCGCGATTGTTCGACGCCGGGGCGAAGGGTCAGGCCAGTGCGGGGTACGGCCTGGGCCTGTCGATCACCCAGCGCCTGGCTGCGCAGGTCGGCGTGGGTTTGCAGATCGCCACCACGGCGCAGGGCGGCACCTGCGCCACGCTGACGTTCGCCGCCTGACGCATGGTCAGCCTGGCTGGACTCTATACCCGTTAAACCCAAAAGCGCAGCGGCAGAAGGCCCCAGGCTGCCAACACGCCGGTCAACTGGAGCACCGCCAGCATCGCCACCGCCATCGGCTCGACGCGATTGCCTGTCGTTCGTCGCAGGGACAGTGCCAGACCTGTCAGCATCGCCAACGGCAGCGCGCCGGTGACGATGGCCAACAGCATGCTGGCCGGCGTCACGTCGCCCAGCTGGAGGAACGACTGCTGGAAGAACAACGGCAGCGGCAGCATCAGGGCAAGCACGCCGGCGAAGGGTGCGAGCAGAGGATCGTGGCGCGCCAGGCGCCGCATGGCCAGCCGGGCGACTCCCGCAATCAGAATAGCGGTCATTCCCAGCAGCCCGGCGCCCACACTGAGCCACAGCAGCAGCAGGCGTGTGAGCGCGATCTGCTCGTAGGTCTGGGTGCCGTTGGTGACGACGCGCGTTCCTTCGGCGGACACCAGCAGCGCGTGCGAAGGCAGCAGCTTGTCGGGCGCGCGGAACAAGCCATGGCCCGCGTGGCGCAGCACGATCTCGTTGGCCTGAGCCGGATGCAGGCGCAGCGTGACGCCGTCGCGGCTCACGCGCATGAAACCGGTCACAATATCGGCGAAGCGCATGGTGTCGAAACGGTTAGGGGAGGGGATGTACCAGCCTTCCCACGGGCGGGTATCGACATGCGCAGCCGTTGGCAGGGCAGGCACTGGCAGCGCAGGCATGAGCGAGCGTATCAGCAGCGCATCGAACTGGTGATAGTCGGCGGTCTCGCTGTCGGCATTGAGGGCGATGAAGAACGCCTGCTGTGTCGAGGGGAACAGGCACAGCATGGCCCGGTAGCCGACCGCATTGCCGCCATGGCATCTGGCGACGACGCCGTGACGGTCGATCGCGCGCAGGCCCAGCCCGTAGCCGACCTGTAGCCCGGCGCGCGCCGCTTCCGTGCCTGCGGGCTCGCCCATGCGGCGCAGCAGGGCCGGATCGATGAACGGCTGGCCGCCGACGCTGCCGTCGCTCATCAGAAAGCGCGCGAATCGGCCCATATCCGCCGCCGTGGTGGTGAACTGGCCGGCCGGGCGCACGAAGGAGGGTACCGCCGGGTGGGTGGAGCCGTCGTCGAAATGCCCCATCGCCAGGCGCGGATCGCGCTGCTGCGCCACAAATGCGAAGGTGCTGTCGTGCATGCCCAACGGCGCCAGCAGTTCCTTGTCCAGATAGGTTTCGTAGCGCTGCCTGGTCAGCGTTTCGATGACCATACCCAGCAAGGTGTAACTGATGTTGGAATACGAGAAGCGCGCCCCCGGCCGGCTGCGGCTGCGCAGCAGGCCGCTGCCGCTCGGGAAGGCGGCGCCGAGCGGTACATCGGCTTGCGCCCGCTGGGTGAACAGGTGCCACAGACGCAGGTCGTCGAGGCCGGCCGAGTGATCGATCAGATGGCGGATGCGCACCGGATCGCCCGCATGCCACGGATTGTCGAACTCCATGGCGGGCAACACGGTGGCGACCGGCGTGTCCAGCGACAGGCGGCCCTGGCTGACCAGCCGCAGGATGCCGGTGGCCAGCAGGGTCTTGGCGACGGAGCCGACATGCACGCGCTGGTCGGCGCGCATCGGCGTGCCGCTGCGCGCATCGCTGACGCCGGCCGCGCCGTGCGCGTCCAGCGTGGTCCACACGGCGCCGGCGAGGCCTTGCTGGCGCAGCAGGGCAGCGATCTGCGCGGTCAGGTCGGACGCGGGCTTGGACACGGGATCGGCGGCAGAAGCCGGCGCCGCATAGGGTGCCGCGTGCAGCGGCGAAGAGAGCAGCAGCACCGCCAACAGGCAGGCGCGTCGAAGAGCGGAGATGATCAGCATGGGGACCGGGTCGGGTGACTAAGTCCGGCAGCTTGCGCCCATGCGTGTGAAAAAAGTGTGAACGGCGGGCCGTGTCCGTGCGCGCGCATCGGCGCTTGCGCACGCGCGGGACGGGCACGCACGCGGGCGTACCCGCTCCTCGCTGGTCAGGCCGCGCCGTGCGCCAGACGCAGGGGCTGTTTCGGCGCGCGCCTGGCGGCCTTCGGTGCCGCGCCCGCCGGCGCCGGCGCCGCCGCGTCGTTCAGCTGAAAGATGCTGACCACGGCCGACAGGGCGTGGGCTTCGTCGTGCAGCTGCGTGGAGGCGGCCGTGGCCTGCTCGACCAGCGCGGCGTTGCGCTGGGTGGCGTCGTCCATCTGGCCGATCGCCTCGTTGACCATGACGATGCCGTCGGTCTGCTCCTGGCTGGCCACGCTGATCTCGTTCATGATGTCGGTCACCCGCTTGACGCTCTGGACGATGTCGTCCATGGTGGCGCCGGCCTCGTCGACCAGGCGCGCGCCGCTCTCGACCCGCGAGACCGAGTCGCCGATGAGCGACTTGATTTCGCGCGCGGCAGCAGCCGAGCGCTGGGCCAGGTTGCGCACCTCTGTTGCCACCACGGCGAAGCCGCGGCCCTGTTCGCCGGCCCGGGCCGCTTCCACGGCCGCGTTCAGGGCCAGGATGTTGGTCTGGAACGCGATGCTGTCGATCACGCTGATGATGTCGACGATCTTTTTCGACGAGTCGTTAATCGACGCCATCGTCTCGACCACCTGCGACACCACCGCGCCGCCGCGCACGGCCACTTCCGACGCCGACACGGCCAGCGTATTGGCTTGCTGGGCGTTGCTGGCGTTCTGGCGCACGGTCGAGGTCAATTCTTCCATGGCGCTGGCGGTTTTTTCCAGCGTGCCGGCCTGCGCTTCGGTGCGGCCCGACAGGTCGTGGTTGCCGGCGGCGATTTCCACCGAGGCGGTGGCGATATTGGCCGTGCCGGCGCGCACCTGCGAGACGATATGGACCAGGCTGTCGCGCATGCCCTGCATGGCGAAGATCAGGCTGGTGCGGTCGCCGTCGCGGGTGTGAATGTGCACGGCCAGGTTGCCGGCGGCGATATCGCCGGCGATCTGCATCGCGTAGGCCGGTTCGCCGCCCAGCTGGCGCAGCAGGCCGCGGCTGATGTACCAGGCGGCGGCCGAGCCGATCGCCACGGCGATGGCGCACAGCACCAGCATCCACAGCTGGAACGAACTGGCCAGCCCGGAGGCCGTGGCCGCTTCGCCCTTGTTCATGCTCTCTTCCAGGTCGATCAGGCGGTTGATGCTGGCCAGCCAGGCGACGAAGGCCGGAGCGGCCTGCTTGGCCAGCAGCGCGTTGGCTTCGGGCAGGTTGTCGGCCAGGCGCAGCGCGATGACCTTGGCGATGAGGGGCTGAGCCTGTTGCTCGCTGGCCTTGATCCCGGCCAGCGCGGCCTTCTCTTCGGCCGACACCGGGGTGGCGCCGCTGAACATGGCGTCCAGCGGGCCGGACGAGTCGGCATAATTTTTGGCCAGCTTCTCGATCAGGGCCACGTGCACGGCGGCTGCGGCTGCATCGGGCGCGAGCACTACGTCGCGCACGGCAATGGCGCGGTCGTGCACGCTGCCGCGGAAATTGATGGCGTAGCGCTGCTTGACGTTATTGACATTGTTGATGCGGTCGAGCGTGTGGTCGATACGGTTGACGCGTTCGCTGGCCAGTAGGCTCAGGATCAGCAACAGGGCGAACACGCCGCCGAAACCCCATGCAAGACGGGCGCTAATGGATGTGCTGTTCATGATGATCTTGAAAGTGAAGTACGGGAAGGCGTCCCGCCGCCGGCGGCGTGTTGCTGCCGATTAACTTTCAAATCCTATCATGCTGCATGGCGAAATTTGTTGCTGCACCGCAAATAGTTTCCGCGAAGGCGACACAAGGTTGGCAGCAAATTACGGCGCGTCGCTGCCGTCCATGGTCGCTTGGCGTTGGAGGCCGGCGCGCTGGCTTAGCGGGCGAAGCGGAAGCTGGCGCGCAGCTCGTCGGTGAAGTCGGCGGGGCGCTCCAGCGCGGCGAAGTGGCCGCCGTGCGCCAGCTCGTTGAAGTGCACCAAGTGACTAAAGCGCGACTGCGCCCAGCGCTTCGACAGCCGGATCTGCTCGCCGGGGAACATGCTGATGCCGGCCGGGGTGGCCATCGGTCCGCCCGGCATGCCGCCTTGCTGCATGGCCTGCATGGTTTCCCAGTACAGGCGGGCCGAACTTGCGCCGCTGTTGGTCAGCCAGTACAGCATGATGTCGTCGATCAGGTCGTCCAGCGCGAACACGCGCTCGGCGTCGGCGCCGCTGTCGGAGACGTCCTGAAACAGCGCGTAAATCCACGCGGCCAGCCCGACGGGAGAATCGGCCAGCGCGAAGCCGACCGACTGCGGGCGCGAACTTTGCAGCTTGAAGTAACCGGATAATTGCTGGTCGTAGCGCTGGGCCGCGGCCAGCATGGCTTGCTCGGCGGGCGTGGCGTCGGCGCGTTCCTGCCCGGTGGGCTGGAACATGACCATGTTCAGGTGAATGCCGAGCAGGCCAGGGGGCGCCATGTAGCCCAGCGTGGTGGTCACGGCAGCGCCCCAGTCGCCCCCTTGCGCGGCCCAGCGGCTGTAGCCGAGCCGCGCCATCAGCGTGGTCCAGGCCTGGGCGATGCGGCCCACGTTCCAGCCGGTGGCGGTCGGCTTGCCGGAAAAGCCGAAGCCCGGCAGGGAAGGGATGATGAGGTGGAAGGCATCGCTGGCTTTGCCGCCGTGCGCCACCGGATCGGTCAGCGGACCGATCACGTTGCGAAACTCCAGCACCGACCCCGGCCAGCCGTGCGTGAGCAGCAGCGGGATGGCGTCCGGTTCGGGCGAACGCACGTGCAGAAAATGGATGTCGAGCCCGTCGATCTCGGTGCGATACTGGCCGAAGGCATTGAGCAGCGATTCGCAGCGGCGCCAGTCGTAGCCATTTTGCCAGCGCGTCACCAGCGCGCGCAGCTTGGTCAGCTGGGGTCCCTGGCTGGTATCGGCGACGGTCTCCGCATCGGGCCAGCGGGTGTGCGCCAGGCGCGCGTGCAACTCGTCGAGCTCGCTCTGGGCGATGGCGAGGGTAAATGGCTGGACTGCGTCGGACATGGTTTTCCTTATCGGTTGCAGCTTGCCGGCCGTTGGGTAACAGGCCCATGACGGTACACATGGATCGGGCGGGTACAATCAGCAAGCTGTTGAAATTAACTGAACTGGATCGTTCAGTTAATTCAGGATAGCACGCAACTCGCATGTAACTCAGCAAATGCGCCCGGCAATCGTGCGCGAGGAAGGTATCGACGTGGCAACTCAGGAAAAGCGCGGGGCAGGGGGACGTCCGGCGGCGGCGCAGAAGGGCGAAGTCGACATCCGCCTGCTCGACGCGGCGACCCGGCTGTTTCTCAGCGTCGGGTACGACGCCACCAGCTGCGACCAGGTGGCGCTCGATGCGCGCGCTGGCAAGGCCAGCATTTATGCGCGCTATGCCAACAAGACCGAATTGTTCACGGCCGTCATCGAATCGAATCTGGCGCGCCTGTTCGCCGACCAGCCGGCAACCGACCTACCGGGCCAGCCACTGCGTGCGCGCATGGCAGCTGCCGGCCAGAGCGTGATGGAGCAAGCACTGAGCGCCGATGCGGTGGCTTTAGTGCGCCTGCTAGTGGCCGAAGCGCCGCGCCTGCAGCAGGTGAGCCTGGGCGCGGACGACATGCTGGCGCGCACCGGCGTACGCCGGGTGGCAGCCGCCATCGCCGCAGGCGACGCCGATCCCGCCACCCTTGCGCGTGCCGCCGCCCTGGCCGTGCGCTTGATCGACCTGATCCTGGCGCCCGCACTGCTGCGCGCCTTGCTCGGGGAAGATCCCGCCGCACTGTTGCAAGCGGCCCCGGCGACGATCGACGACGCCACCGCCATGCTCGCAGCGGCTGGCGCACTGGACGGTTGGGAATAGTGTCTGTTGCCACTGGGTAATGTCGCTGCAGCTCGGGCAGCGCGGACATGGTCCAAACCGCGTGGTTTACCGCCGCGCGAACCCATGGTCATTGCGGCAAATCTGGTGTATCGTGGAACGGAATTTCATGATGTGAAGCTCTTCTGTCTTATATAAGATATCATTACGCCTCAGCGCGGTAGTCGCTGGACCAGGGAAGTTGCACTGGCTGCAAGCTGGACGACCGATGATTTTATTAATATTGCGAACTTTACCGTTCGCAAAAACCGAGTAAAAGCCCATGAGCAGTGATCAAACCATCATTTACACGTTGACCGACGAGGCGCCGCTGTTGGCGACCCATGCATTCCTGCCAGTGGTCAGCAGCTTCGCCAAGCCGGCCGGCATCAAGATTCAAGCGAGCGACATCTCGGTCGCCGCGCGCATTCTGGCCGCGTTCCCCGAGAACCTGACCGCCGAGCAGCGCGTGCCCGACACCCTGTCCGAGCTGGGCAAGCTGACCCTGACGCCTGAAGCGAACATCATCAAGCTGCCGAACATCAGCGCCTCGGTGTCGCAGCTGCTGTCGGCCATCAAGGAGTTGCAGGAGAAGGGTTACAACATCCCCGACTACCCGTCCGAGCCGCAGAACGACGATGAAAAAGCCATCAAGGCACGCTACGGCAAGTGCATCGGCTCGTCGGTCAATCCGGTCCTGCGCGAAGGCAATTCCGACCGCCGCGCCCCGCGCGCCGTCAAGGAATCGGCGCGCAAGAACCCGCATTCGATGGGCGAATGGTCGCAGGCATCGCGCACCCACGTGTCGCACATGACCAGCGGCGACTTCTACCATGGCGAAAAATCGCTGACCATCAGCGGCGCGCGCGACGTCAAGATGGAACTGCTGACCAAGAGCGGTAAAACGGTCGTGCTCAAAGCCAAAGTGGCCCTGCAGGACGCCGAAGTGATCGACTCCATGTTCATGAGCCGCAAGGCGCTGCTGGCGTTCTACGAAGCCCAGATCGAAGACGCGCACAAGACCGGCGTGCTGTTCTCGCTGCACGTGAAAGCCACCATGATGAAGGTGTCGCACCCGATCGTGTTCGGTCACTGCGTGCGCATGTTCTACAAGGAAGCGTTTGAAAAGCACGACGCGCTGTTCGACAGCCTGGGCGTGAACGTCAACAACGGCATGGCCGACCTGTACAACAAGATCGCCACCTTGCCGGCATCGCAGCGCGAAGAAGTCATCCGCGACCTGCACGCCTGCCAGGAACACCGTCCGGCGCTGGCCATGGTCGATTCGGCCAAGGGCATCACCAACTTCCATTCGCCCAACGACGTGATCGTCGACGCGTCGATGCCGGCCATGATCCGCGCCGGCGGCAAGATGTACGGCGCCGACGGCCGCCTGAAGGAAGTCAAGGCAGTCATCCCGGAAAGCACCTTCGCCCGCATCTATCAGGAGATCATCAACTTCTGCAAATGGCACGGCGCGTTCGATCCGAGCACCATGGGCACCGTGCCGAACGTGGGCCTGATGGCGCAGCAAGCCGAAGAATACGGCTCGCACGACAAAACGTTTGAAATCGAAGAAGACGGCGTTGCCAACATCACCGATCTGGCCACCGGCGAAGTGCTGCTGACCCAGAACGTGGAGCAGGGCGACATCTGGCGCATGTGCCAGGTAAAAGACGCGCCGATCCGCGACTGGGTCAAGCTGGCCGTGTCGCGCGCGCGCAATTCGGGCACCCCGGCGGTATTCTGGCTGGACCCGTACCGTCCGCACGAGAACGAGCTGATCAAGAAGGTCGAGACCTACCTGAAAGAGCACGACACGAGCGGCCTGGAAATTCGCATCATGTCGCAAGTGCGCGCCATGCGTTACACGCTGGAGCGCGTCAGCCGTGGCCTGGACACCATCTCGGTGACCGGCAACATCCTGCGCGACTACCTGACCGACCTGTTCCCGATTCTGGAACTGGGCACCAGCGCCAAGATGCTATCGATCGTGCCGTTGATGGCCGGCGGCGGCATGTACGAAACGGGCGCCGGCGGTTCGGCACCGAAGCACGTGCAGCAGCTGGTGGAAGAGAACCACCTGCGCTGGGATTCGCTGGGCGAATTCCTGGCGCTGGCGGTCAGCTTCGAAGACCTGGGTCTGAAAACCGGCAATAAAAAAGCCAAGGTGCTGTCCGACACGCTCGACGCGGCCACCGGCAAGCTGCTGGACAACCGCAAGTCGCCGTCGCCGAAAACGGGCGAACTCGACAACCGCGGCAGCCAGTTCTACCTGTCCCTGTACTGGGCGCAGGAACTGGCCGCGCAAACGGGCGACGCGGAACTGGCGGCGCACTTTGCACCGCTGGCCAAGACGCTGGCGGAGAACGAAGAGAAGATCGTCGCCGAACTGCTGGAAGTGCAAGGAAAGCCGGCCGACGTGGGCGGCTACTACAAGCTCGACGAAGCCAAGGTGGCGGCGGTGATGCGTCCAAGCGCGACGTTCAATGCGGCCATTGCAGCTGCTGCCGCGTAAGAGCCGACGGGCGAAGCGTCCGGTCCACAGACCGGACGTGATGCGGGACGACGGTGGCACGCGTTAAACCGCGTGGTCGCCAAACAAATGGGCCGGTACTTCTTCACGAAGTGCCGGCACTTTTTTTTGCGTTGTGGCATTAGCAGTGATGTGCCGAACAGCGTATGTGCAGCAGTGGCAGTTGCCGTAACTCGCAGTCATGTGTAAACGGACTATGCACGATCAAGCGGTTCTCAAACTGCAGCGCGGGGGTCAAGTCTGGCAAACGGACACAAGCTCTGCTGTAGCGCAGGAGCTTTGCGTCTAAGGATGAGTTCGCGTCCATTTGCCAGACCTGACCCCATATTGGCGAGTCCATTTGCCCACCTCAACCTGACCCCCATTTGTGACCCCATATTTGCGTCCGCTACCGATCCATTGCAGTCGTTGGGATAGCAGTCCAACCCCAGGTCAGCCTACCACCTCAAGCTCAACCTCTTCGAGTGCGAACGCATACAGCCATATGGTTATACCGTCTTTCCCGCTGCACTCGAGCTCGTAGCCTTGAGGGTTGGTGTACACCTCTATTACTGTCGCCACATCGCCTACGCTGGGCGCGCGAACACTCATTCCATCTCGCTGAAAATCGATGAGCTTATGTAGTTCTTTAATATTGACCACGTCATAGATTTTGGCGAATGACATTAAATGCCCAATGGCGAAGAGCTGTATGGAAGTCCGCTTCTGTCCGATAGCGGACGGTCTGCATGGCTCAGTGTACCCAGCAGTTGCCTCTCGGAGCAACTAGAGGGTTTGTTAGACCTGCGAACAGTGGCCCGGCACTACCAGAGAAACCCCAACCGAGGAGAAACCCCGTTGCCGGCCAGAGTAAATGCAAAGCGATATTGCGATAGCGCCAGCCCTCGGTCGTAAATGCCGTGCGTGGACGCCAGAAGAATGGGCGAAGCCACGTGCCGACATAGGCCGGATCAAGATGCCTTTTCGAGCGCTGCGTGTAATACGCATGCGCCAGGCCGGACACAAGCGAAAGAACCAGGCACAGGTCGCGCATCGACATATCGATCATCGTTATTCCTTTAAGGATGACCATATCTTACATTGGGCGTACGCGAAGTGCCGGACGTCCCGGCACTCCGCTGTCGCCCGTAATGATGTCAACTGCTTGATGCGATTGACCACCGCGAAGGCGCAGTGCCAGCTTTGATTTGCCTAAGCGCCAAACGCGCCGTCGATCGTGTGCATCGCCCCGGTGACAAAGCCCGCCTCCGGTCCTGCCAACCAGGCCACCATGCCTGCCACCTCTTCAGAGCGGCCGTGGCGCTTGATCGCCATGAAGCTGTGCATCAGATCCTTCATCGGGCCGTCTTCCGGATTGGCGTCGGTGTCGATCGGCCCAGGCTGCACGATATTGATCGTGATGCCGCGCGGACCGAAGTCACGCGCCAGACCGCGCGCCAGACCTTGCAAGGCCGACTTGCTGAGCGCATACGACGCCATGCCGGGCACGGGCATGCGGTCGCCGTTGACCGATCCGATGACGATGATGCGGCCCCCCGACGGCATCCGCCGCGCTGCTTCCACCGACGCATGGTAGGGCGCGTGGACGTTAATGCGGAACAGGCGGTCGATGGCGTCCGGGTCCTGCTCCAGCGCGTCGCCGAAGATGGCGATGCCGGAATTGACCACCAGTACGTCCAACGGGCCGCTGTCGCGCACCCGGGCGATGACCGCATCGCGGTCGGCGCTGTCGGTTAAAAATGCCGTACTCCCTGTTTCTTCGGCGACCAGCCGGGCCGCGTCGGGCGAGCCCGAGTAGGTGAACGCCACCTTGGCGCCGTCCGCGGCGAAGCGCCGTACGATCGCTGCACCAATCCCGCGGCTGCCACCCAATACCAGTACCGATTTGTTTGCAAAATTTGTCATGACCACTCCTTTTTGATTAGTGTAGCGCATGATACAATAAGCCTCATACCCGCTGTCAAGGATTTTTGTAATGGACCCTACAAATAAAATTTCGCCCCGTGGCCGCCCGCGCAAGTTCGACCCGGACGACGCCGTCGTGACGGCGCAGCGGCTGTTTCACGAGAAGGGCTACGATGCGTTAAGTGTTGCGGACCTGACCCGTGCACTGGGCATCAATCCGCCCAGCTTCTACGCCGCGTTCGGCAGCAAGGCCGGGTTGTATGCGAAGATCCTCGACCGTTACGCGCTCACCGGCGCGATTCCGTTGATGAAAATTCTGCGGACCGACCGACCGCTGGCCGAATCGCTGGCCGAAGTGCTGGTGGAGGCGGCGCGCTTCTACGCCGCCGATCCGACCGCCACCGGCTGCATGGTGCTGGAAGGGTCGCGTTGTAACGACGCGGAGGCGCGTGGCGCCGCCCTCGGGTTTCTGATCGCGGCGCGCGACGTGATTCGAACCTTTATCGCCGAACGCGATCCGCAGGAGGCTGACCGGCTGGCCGATTACGTGTGCACGACGATGGCGGGACTGTCGGCCAGCGCGCGCCACGGACAAGGCCTGGAGCGGCTGCTGGCCACGGCGCGCCTAGCCGGCAAAGCGCTCACGCATGAGTTTCCTGACGCAGAGCCGGCGCAGCCTCCAGCGCGGTAGCGTGCGGCCAGCCACCCGAGCGGCACAGCTCGGCCACCACGTCGAGCATCAGGCGCGCGATGGCCGCCGCCGCGCTGGTTTGCGGGATCTCTTTCGAGGCGCACAAGGCGATGCGGCGCGACACCTTGGCGCCCCGTATCTCGTAAGCGCGCAAACCATGCAGTCCGAGTTCCGGCATCAGGGGCGCCGCGGCCTGGATGGTCGGCCCCAGGTCCGCCATCAAGGCCGACTTGAGGATGCTGACCGAATTAATCTCCATCACGTTGGCCAGCTCCACGCCGGCGGCGCGCGCCAGCTGCTCGATGCGGGGCCGCACGCCGTGCTGAATGCTGGGCAGTATCAACGGCGCGCTCAAGGCACGCGCCAGGGTCAGGCTGGCGCGCGGCGGCGCGAAGCGGGAATTGGGCGCCGTCACGAACAGCATTTTTTCATCGACCATGGGAATGGTGGCAAAGCCGCCGAGCTGACCGTCGTCGAACAGGATCGACAGGTTGATGCGGCCTGTGCGCAGCTGTTCGGTCAGGTTGCCCGACAGTTCTTCGGTCAGCTGGATTGAGATGTCCGGGTAGCGCGCCCGCGCGGCTTTCAGCAGCGGCAGCGCCAGAATGCCGGACACGCTTTGCGGAATGCCGATGGCCACGGCGCCGGCCGGATGGCTCGCGAATGCCAGGATGCCGCTCTTGCAGTCGGCCACCTGCTTGAGGATGGCCAGCGCATGGTCGTAGAACTTCCTGCCCACTTCGGTGGGCAGCACGCCGCGCGGCGAGCGGTGCAGCAGGTGCGCCCCCAGTTCGTCTTCCAGCAAATGGATCTGCTGGGTCAGCGCGGGCTGCGCGATATGCAGGCCGCGCGCGGCACGGGACAGCGATCCGTGTTCGACGATGGCGACAAAATAGCGGAGTTGGCGCAGTTCCATAGGGAAGAGGGTGGGTGGCGCGGTGCAGGGCGCAGGCGTGGCCTTGTCGCGCTTCAATTGTCTGCGAACGGTGCGCGTTGCGCCAGTACATTTGGCGGCTTCACGTTGCGGGCCGGGCGTCCGTGCGGGACGCCCGGCCCTCCACAGCGGATCAGGACTGCATGCGTTTCTGGATTTTTGGTCCGGATAGCGCTGGCGCTTGTGCGGCCGGGTAGGCTGCTGGGGCACCAGGCGCAGGCGCCGCAATAACGGCTGCATGACTGGGTTCTGTTACTAGACTGTGATGCGCATCACGGTAGAGCCAGTCTAGTGGGAATCCCGGTGCAGCAACAAATACGAAATAAACATGGGGCGATAAGTATTTCTTATGGCTTCGGATTGGGCCGTCCGGATGGGGCGCGCGCGGTACCTCCTTTGGCAAGCTTTACTTGCGCGACTGGGCCAGCACCCACGCTTCGCGCCGCTCCAGCTGCGCGGCGCTGGCGGTATGTCCCTGGTTCGGGGCGACCAGCAGTTCCTTCGGCGCGGTGATTGCGTTATAGGCGGCGAAGACCGAGGTCGGCGGCGTGACCATGTCGTTGTAGCCGGTGGCATAAAAGCCCGGCACCGTCAGGCGCCGCGCGAAGTTCACGGTGTCGTAGTAACGGGTGGTCAGCACTTTGAGCGCGAGCGGCTGGTCGTTCCACTGTCCCTGCGCGTCGGTGCGAAACAACCCGGGCCAGCCGCCGGTCGTGCCCTTCAGGTAGCCGGTCACGTCGCTGTAGGCCGGGTAGTTGGCCGCCAGCGCCGTCACGCGTTTGTCCAGCGCCGCCGTGACGATGGCCAGCTGCCCGCCCTGGCTGCCGCCCATCACCGTCAGGTGGCGCCCGTCCCACTTCGGATGGCTGGTCAAAAAGTCGTTGGCGCGCAGCGCGCCCAGATACACGCGGCGGTAGTAGTAGCGTTCGCGGTCGTCCAGTTCGTAACGGGGATAGTCGGCCAGCGCGCCTTTGCCCAGCTGAAGGTACACGTCCGGATCGAGATTGACGGGGATCCCGTGAATGCCGATCTGCAGGGTCATGATGCCGCGCTCGGCCAGGTTGCGCGTGCCGCTGTAGCCGCGCACGCCGGCGCCCGGCACGTCCAGCAGCGCCGGGAACGGACCCGGTCCGCGCGGCACGCTCAGCACGCCATGAATGCGGCTGGTGTTGGCAGTGCGGCCCACGTTCTGCAGGCTGACGTAAAACACCTCGACGATTGGTGTCGACAGGGCCGGCGCCGGGGTGATCTGGTAATCCGGCGGCACCTGCGCCAGCAGCGCCTTTTGCGCCGTCCAGAACTGGTCGAAGTCGGCCGCGTCGGGCTGGGTCGCCGCGATCTTGTCGGGCGCGAACCCGGCCGTGGCCATGGCGCTGACCTTTTTTCCGCCCAGTTCTGCGGTGACGATGGCGCGCACGAAGCCGGGCGCCGCCTGCGTCGGCACGGCCAGGGTCAGTCCCTGTTCGGGAACGACCGCCGTGCGCTCTTCGCCTTCGCGCATGTCCGGACCGATCCGGTAGCGGATCGGCACGCCGGCGGCGGGGTAGGGCTTCACGGCCACCTGCACCCGCATGGTGGCGCTGGCGCCGGGTGCATAGGTCCAGTCGGCGCGGTCGGGTACGACGCTCAGCTGCGCGGCCGCGTCCTGCGGCACCGGCAGCACGGCCGTCTGGGCAAACAGGGCGGGCGCGCACAGGGCGCCGGCAAGGGCCAGCAGCAGGGCAGACAGGCGAGGGGACGCGATGGGAGCGGAGATCGAAGTCATGGCAGGCGAAAAAGTGGAGGTAGACGATCTTAACGTGCGGAGCGTCGCCAGCCAACAGTGGCGCCGCTCAGCATGATGACTTTAACGAATCGAGTCCAGTGGCCGGCGCGGTGCCTAACCCTTGTAGCGGATCGCGTCGATCACAATCGCCAGCGCGCGAGAAGCGTGGCGCCGGTTGGGGTAATACGCATGCAGGCCCGGAAACTTGGGACAGCACTCCTGCATCACGCTCACGAGCGCGCCACTGTCCACGTGATGGCGGGCCAGGTCTGCCGTCACGAACGCCAGGCCGTTGCCGCTCAATGCCGCATTGACCATGTGGGTGGCGTTGGAAAATACGCTCTGCCCGCGCGTGCGCAGGGCGACCGGCTTGCCGTCCTGCTCCAGCTCCCACGCGTAAATGCCGCCGCTGCTGGCCAGCCGCAAGGTGATGCAGTTGTGCCGCGCCAGCTCCTGCGCCGACCGCGGGATGGCGTGGTGCTCGAAGTAGGCCGGCGAGCCGACGATCATGGTCGGCTCGTCCGGCGTCAGGCGCACTGCGATCATGTCCTTTTCCACCTGGTCGCCATATCGCACCCCGATGTCGTAGCGGTCCGCGGCGATATCGACCATGCGGTAGTCGGCATGGATTTCCAGGTGAATGTCGGGATACAGGGGCAGCACCGGCGCCAGCCGCGGCCAGATGTGTTTTTCGACGACGTGGTCGATGGCGGTAATGCGGATGGTGCCGGCCGGCTTGTCGCCCAGGTCGCTGACGGCGGCGATCTCCGCTTCGATTTCCTCCAGCCGCGGCGCGACGTTTTGCAGCAGGCGCTCGCCCGCTTCGGTGGGCGAAACGCTGCGCGTGGTGCGGGTGAGCAGGCGCACGCCCAGGCGCGCTTCCAGCGCCCGGATGATGTGGCTGAGCGCGGACTGGGTCATGCCCAGCTTGGCCGCCGCGCGCGTGAAGCTGCGCTCGCGCGCCACTTCGAAGAACACCAGGATATCGTTGATATTGTCGCGTGCCATCGTCTACTCCGCGTTTTAAAGTTCAGTCCATCGCGCAGCGCGCACGAGGCGACATTGCACGCAATGCATGTGCCCTACTAATCAATTCTACCAGCGATTCATGCGCATTCTTCATAGACCCGTGCAAGAATGGGACGAATTTGGGCACGGTATTGGCCCTACCATGGCTGCTTTCCCATTCAGGTGTGGCCATGATTACTTCAACACTTCAAACAACGCAGCGCGCCAGGCCATCGACCGGCAGCGCGGTCGGCGCCATGTCCATGTGCGTGGCCTTGCTGATCGCCGCCGAATTCATGCCCGTCAGCCTGCTCACGCCCATTGCCGCCGATCTGGGCGCCACGCCGGGCATGGCGGGGCAGGCCATCTCCATTTCGGGTCTGTTCGCGGTCGTCACCAGCCTGCTGATACCCTCGCTGGCCAGCCGCTTCGACCGGCGCCATGTGTTGATCGCGCTCACCGCCGTCATGCTCGCCTCCGTGATCCTGATCGCCACCGCGTCCACGTTCACGGTGCTGATGGCGGCTAGGGCGCTGCTGGGCATTACCATCGGCGGCTTCTGGGCGCTGGCCACGGCGACCATCATGCGCCTGGTCGCGCCCGACGCCGTTCCCCGCGCATTGGGCATGCTTTTTATGGGCAACGCGGTGGCGGCGGCGCTGGCCGCACCGGTCGGCAGCTATCTGGGTGGCGTGATCGGCTGGCGCGGCGTGTTCTGGGCGATGACGCCGTTCGTGGTGATCAATCTGGTCTGGCAGTGGTTCAGCTTGCCCGCCATGCGCTCGAAGGGCAGCCAGTCGGTCGCCAAGGTCGTCGGCCTGCTGCGGCGGCGCCACGTGGCGCTGGCGATGGTCAGTGTGATGCTGACGTTTGCCGGCGCGTTCGCCATCTTTACCTATCTGCGCCCGTTCCTGGAGACGTACACGGGAGTGAACGTGGCGCAGCTGTCGGTGCTGCTGCTCGGACTGGGCCTGGCCGGATTTGCCGGCACCTACATCGCCGCCGCGCTGGCGGGGCGCCATCTGCACGCGCTGCTGCGCTGGCTGCCGCTGGCTTTGGGCGCGGTCACGCTGGCCATGCTGGGCATGGGGCACAGCCTATGGGCGGTCGGCGCGCTGGTGGTGGCGTGGGGTCTGATCAACGCGGCCATTCCGGTGTGTTGGTCGAGCTGGCTGGCGACGGGCGTTGCGGACGAGCCGGACAGCGGTGGCGGGCTGATGGTCGCGGCCATCCAGCTGGCGATCATGGCCGGCGGGGCGGTGGGCGGCCTGCTGCTGGACCGGCTGTCGATCGGCGCCACCCTGCTGGGCGGCTGCGCGCTGCTGGCTGCGGCGACACTGAGCACGGTGCGCCTGCGCCGCTAGAACGCCGACCCGTGCGCATGGTATTGATATGTAAATCGACTCACAGAGGGTCAATCGATATATTGGACAACCTGGTTCCGGCGCGGCAGAATATCGTCTTTATATTTTGCAGCGCCAGGAGACCTTCATGCCCACATACCGTTCCCGCACCACCACCCACGGCCGCAACATGGCCGGCGCCCGCGCACTGTGGCGCGCCACCGGCATGAAGGATGGCGACTTCGACAAGCCGATCGTCGCCGTGGTCAACTCGTTCACCCAGTTCGTGCCCGGCCACGTGCACCTGAAGGACCTGGGCCAGCTGGTGGCGCGCGAGATCGAGGCGGCCGGCGGCGTGGCCAAGGAATTTAACACCATCGCCGTCGACGACGGCATCGCCATGGGCCACGGCGGCATGCTGTACTCGCTGCCGTCGCGCGACCTGATCGCCGACTCGGTCGAATACATGGTCAACGCCCACTGCGCCGACGCCATGGTGTGCATCTCCAACTGCGACAAGATCACCCCCGGCATGCTGATGGCCGCCATGCGCCTGAATATCCCGGTGGTGTTCGTCTCCGGTGGCCCGATGGAAGCGGGCAAGGTCGTCAAGGTAGTCGACGGCAACCGCAAGATCATCAAGCTCGATCTGGTCGACGCCATGATCAAGGCGGGCGACAGCACCGTGTCCGACGCCGACGTGGCCGAGATCGAGCGCTCGGCCTGTCCGACCTGCGGATCGTGCTCCGGCATGTTTACCGCCAACTCGATGAACTGCCTGACCGAGGCGCTGGGCCTGTCCCTGCCGGGCAACGGCACCATTCTGGCCACGCACAGCGACCGCAAGGAGCTGTTCCTGCGCGCCGGGCGCCTGATCGTCGGCCTGGCCAAGCGCTACTACGAGCAGGACGACGCCACCATCCTGCCGCGGAATATCGCCACCAAGGCCGCGTTTGAAAACGCCATGGCGCTGGACGTGTCGATGGGCGGCTCCACCAATACCGTGCTGCACCTGCTGGCCGCCGCGCATGAAGCCGAGGTCGAATTCAAGATGGCCGACATCGACCGCATCTCGCGCAACGTGCCGTGCCTGTGCAAGGTCGCGCCGATGACCGACAAGTACCACATCGAAGACGTGCACCGCGCCGGCGGCATCAGCGCGATCCTGGGCGAACTGGCGCGCGCGGGCCTGCTCGACACCTCGGTCTACAGCGTGCATGCCAAAACGCTGGGCGACGCGATCGAAAAGAACGACATCGTGCGCAGCGACGACGCGGCCGTGCGCCAGATGTTCCGCGCCGCGCCCGGTGGCGTGCCGACCCAGACCGCGTTCTCGCAGTCCGAGCGCTTCGAGGCGCTGGACCTGGACCGCAGCACCGGCTGCATCCGCGACAAGGAGCACGCCTACTCGCAGGATGGGGGTCTGGCGGTCTTGTACGGCAACCTGGCGGAAAACGGCTGCATCGTCAAGACGGCCGGCGTGGACGACAGCATTCTCAAGTTCAGCGGCAAGGCGCGCGTGTTCGAAAGCCAGGACGACGCCGTCGAAGCCATCCTGGGCGACACCGTCCATGAAGGCGACGTCGTCATCATCCGCTACGAAGGGCCGAAAGGCGGGCCGGGCATGCAGGAAATGCTGTATCCGACCTCGTACATCAAGTCCAAGGGCCTGGGCAAGGCCTGCGCCTTGTTCACCGACGGACGCTTTTCGGGCGGCTCGTCCGGACTGGTGATCGGCCACGCCTCGCCGGAAGCGGCCGAAGGCGGCACCATCGGTCTGGTGGAAGAGGGCGACATGATCGACATCGACATCCCGGAGCGCACCATCAACCTGCGCGTGTCGGCCGAAATCCTGGCGCATCGCCGCGCCGAGATGGTGGCGCGCGGCGCGGATGCGTGGCAGCCGGTCAACCGCGAGCGCTATGTGTCGCAGGCGCTGCAAGCCTACGCCGCGCTGACCACCTCGGCCGACCGCGGGGCGGTGCGCGATCTGGCGCAGCTCAAGCGCTGATATCCCATTCTGGAACGGGTGATTCAGGAAAGCAATAACTGTTATCAGAAAGCGAAATTGGATCGTGTGGCGGATACAGGAGATACTGCATCTGTCTCCTCCAACTCCTCATAAGAATTGGATTTTGGCCCCACACAACGCTGGGGCCATTTTTTTGTCCGTCGTTGCCGTACTGGACGTGAGCATGCACGCAATCACGCATGGCTCGGATGAATCTTTCGACGGAACGCGGCGCTCGCCAGTGCACGCAGGATAGTGTGCTGGGGAATACCGTTTGATAACAGATATTCTGTAGCGGCGCTGTTGCCGCGTATCCGCTGCAGTTTCACGGCACGTTCGATGATGGCAGCGAGGTGTGCGTCGACGCGCCGCTCGGGCGCACCGTCCAGGGGATTATCCACGCTGCCGCTCCTCTTCCTGCGCACTGAGGAGGATGGCGACCAGGCGTTCGATCACTTGACGGGCATTCTCGTTCAACAGCCGGATATCATGGCCAGCTGAACATCGCGCGCATCCAGGCCCATCGTCTCATCGAGCGGATCGCCCGCCTCGCCGAAACGTAGCCACTGGGGGGAGACGCCGATCCAGCGTGCCAGAATATGAATCTTGTCCTGCGTCGGAATAGCCTCACCCTTGAGCCATTTACGTGCGGCCAAGCCATATACCTATTCTTTGATCACAAAACACTGTCATGATCAGATCGCCCAGTTCATCGGCGAGGCCAAACGTCACGTCGGCAATGAAGCGCGCTTTCGCTACGAGCGTGCGTACGGGGTCTATATGGGGTGGCGCGCGTTGGTAGCGGAACACACCGAACCCCATCAATACCTGATCGATGATCGCCGGCTTGAAGCGTTGCTGGATGCACATCGGCTGGATGCCGATGAGTAGCCCTCGCGCAAGCGCTGGCGTTTGCCTGGCTGAAACTTGCCCAAACCTGCGCGCCGGGATACGCGAATCGGTTCATTGGGCAACAGGCCGAGCGCACAAGCGCATTGTTCACGTTATGCACCTGCCACGGTCCGTGCACGCCCGCCCGCATGCGTCGCGCGCGTAGGCCGCCATGCGCCAGATGTGGGCGCCGGAGTTGGAATCGTTGTCCCCCGGAAGGCGGCGCGACCGGTGTCCATTCGCCAAAGCCATAACGGTTATCAGAAAGCAAAATTGGATTTAAACATTTGTTTGTTGCATACTGCATTTGTCTCCTCCAACTCCTCATAAGAATTGGATTTTGGCCCCACACAACGCTGGGGCCATTTTTTTGTCCGCGTTTTCGTGCCCTGGCTTCTACCGGGAATTTCATGGGCACGATCGCCGCAATTCACACCCCACCTGGCACCATGCTTGCCGCATCCTTCATCGGCAACGCATCTTCGCTTCACAATCGGCAGGTACAGTGGTGGCTCTCATCACATCGGATGGCGGCCAAAATGAAAATCAATGGCGTGAGCACTACCTCTCACAAGCATGGACAACGTCGCCGACATCTTGTCTATCTGTTGGCCGGCACAGCAATCGCCTTGCTGATCCCGTTGCTATGGATGCAGTTCAGTGACGACGTACGCTGGGATCTGTTCGACTTTGCCGCTGCCGGCGCGCTGCTGCTGGGAGGCGGCGCCATCTGGCTGCTGGGCTTGAGGTTCGGCGGCAGCAGCCGCGGCCGCCTGCTGTTCGGCGTCGGCCTCTCGCTGGCGCTGCTGCTCGTGTGGGTCGAACTGGCCGTCGGCGTGTTCGGCACGCCATTGGCCGGCAGCTAGTTGATCAAGGGCTCGTACCTGCTTCACGGCAGCGTTGAGCAGGGCGTATTAGAAAACCTGATTGGTCAGCTTCTGCTATCAGCTTGCAGCAGCCGGTTGCAAGCCTGCGTGATGCCGTCCGCGTCTTGCAGCAGGTCCTTGTACCGCCTGCAGCTTGCGGCGATCGAGGCATCGGTCACGAGCGTTTCCAGGCTGCGGGCGACACGCTCCGGTGCGAAGCGACGCGGCAAAATTTCGATGCCAACACCGAGCCGCGTGACGCGGCTGGCATTGTCGAACTGATCGAAGGCCATCGGCTGGATCAGCTGCGGCACACCGGCCCGTAATGCCTGGCTGACCGAACCTATTCCCCCGTGGTGAATGAACGCCAGGGCATGTGGAAGCAAGGTGGCGAACGGGGCGTAGGCGACGTGGATCATGCCTTGGGTCATGCTTTGAATCAGGTCGGGGGGCAGCTGCTTCGGGTCCGACGTGACCACGATGGCGCGCTTTCCCAGCAGGCGACAGGCGGAGATGGCGCTGCTGAAAAATGCGTGCGACACGGCGTTGGCCGTGCCTGCGGTAATCACCACGGGCGCCGGTCCAGCATGGATAAAGTCCGCGAGCGCGGCGGGCAGGGGCTGGTTTTCACCCTGCTCTGCCATCGGGAAACCGGTCATGGCCAGCCGCGCCGGCCAGTCGGGCTGGCGCTCGGCGAACCAGTCCGGCGCCATGCAAAGCGCTGTGTCGGCCTGGTGCAGCCATTGGTGAAACATCCTTGTCACAGGTGGCAAGCCGAGGCGGGCGCGGATCCGGTTGAACGGGGCTGTGTAAAGCGGATCCATGAACTTGCTATCCATGGTGCGCCAGATATAACGCTTCACAAAGCGCGGCAGGGCGGTCATATGGCCCAGCGGGGAGAAGCGTGGCGCGCAGAATTCCGAGCGCATCAAGGACGGCGACAGATGGATCACGGTGACCGGAACGCCGTGTGTCTCTTTTAGCAAACGCGGCGCGAAGGCGAAGGTCGATGCGATCGCGATGGTCTGCCCTGACAACACATCCTGCGCCATGATCCGGTGCGACGCCTCCACCCCCGCCATGACGCCGGCCGCCACCAGGCGCATGCCTTCTTTCGGGTTGGTGGCGGCAGGGGAATTGAGGAAGTTTTCGTACTCGGCCGCCTCGCTGGTTGCCGTGAAATGCAGGCCGTGCTCCTCGGCGTGGCGCCGAAAATAGTTATTTCCGTAAAAGCGCACCTCATGCCCGCGCCGCGCCAGCTCGGCGCCGAGCACCATGAACGGCAAGTTATCGCCCAGGCTGCCGAGCGTCATGATCAGTATTCTCACGGTGTCCTCACTTTGGGGTAAAGTATGTTTACGCTGTAAACTACGCTCCTATGTAAACAATGTCAACATTAACTAAACCTTATCATCACGGTGACTTGCGTCAAACGCTGCTTGACGTTGCCGACCAATTGATCGATGAAGGCGATGCCGGCGCGATTAGCCTGCGCGAAGTCGCGCGCCGTGCCGGGGTATCGGCGCCCGCCACGTATCGCCATTTCGGCGACAAGCAAGCCTTGCTGGCGGCTGTGGCCCAGAAGGGGTTCGAGGATTTTGGCCGCGCGCTGAGCGAGGCGATTGACGGGGCCGACGATCCCCTGGCCGCCATGGGGCAGGCGTATGTGCGCTTTGCCGTGGCGCGCCCCGGTCGCTTTCGGCTGATGTACGGGCCAGCCATTGTCGAGCGTGCCCGCCATCCGGAGTTGCAAGCGGCCTGGGTCGCGGCATCCGCAGCGATGCGGGCCGCGTTGCTGGCCCGTTCCCCCTCGGCGAGCGACGCGGCCGTGACGAGTCTCAAACTGTGGTGCATGGTTCACGGCCTGTCGCAGCTGATTCTCGACGGGATGCTGGCGGGGCATGACCCCGAGGTGCTGGCGCGCGCCATCACGGCGGCGGCTTGAAACATTCGCTGGCGCCCGGGTTGATCCCGAACGCTATCGGGCCCCGGGCCTGGCCGATCCGGGTTCCGACGCCATGCTCAGGTCCAGCGAGATGGCCGCGTAGCTGGCAAGACGCACCAGCGTGTCGGCGTCGCCCTGGTCGAACGGCTTGACCTTGTCGTGGTCCATCACCCACAGGGTGCCAACCAGGCGTTGTTCGCGGTTCATCAGCGGCACCACCAGGGCTTCCATGACCGTGTGGGCCGTCGCCTGCAGCCAGCTGTAATAGGTGTGCGGATTGACGAACAGCTGCGGCGAGCGCATCTCCAGGCACACGCCGCACATGCTGTAGCGGCGCGGAAAGCGGCCTCCCTCGAAACCGGCCAGCGCGCCTTCCACCGCAACCCAGGTCAGTTCGTCGAGCGGGTCCGGTTCGAACATGCTCAAGCCCGCGGACTGGGCGTGGCAGCGCTGCAGCGCCTCGCGGCACATTGTGCGGTAGATAGGAGCGGCGCCGCTGCCGAGCAAGCGACCGAACGTGCGCGTCAGGGCCAGCTCAGCCGCCGGATCGCTGACGCGGGCGGCACGCTCATGGAGTGCGGGGGTGACCAGAATGTCCGAGATGGATGTCACGGCGTCTCCAGGTGGCGGTTGTTTCATCTTAGTGCAGCCTAATCAAAATTGCCACTTACTTAACGCGGCAGAGCGCTTCGTGTGGCGAGATTGCCATGGCCTCACTGCACGGCCGCAAACAGTGCGCAGTTACCGCCAACTTTGGCTCGGCCTCCCTGTCCAACGATGAGGTGCAGCGCGAAACCCCCGCACATCGATGCCGGTCTTCGGCCATCGGGGCATGCGCGCAGCTTTTCCATCGTCGGTCGACCGGGAGCCAAGGATGAGCAGGGGCACGCACACTCGCACGCACACTC
Organism: Janthinobacterium lividum; assembly: GCA_943372275.1. GTDB lineage: Bacteria > Pseudomonadota > Gammaproteobacteria > Burkholderiales > Burkholderiaceae_D > Telluria_A > Telluria_A lividum_A. The sequence goes on along the minus strand of CALRYE020000015.1, from coordinate 8,054 downwards.
GCAGGCAAGCTCGCACTCAAGCTATCAAGGCCGGGGCCGTGGTGCTGGCGGTGTCGCTCAGTGTGGGCGGATGCGAGCGGTCCGCCGCGCCGCCGCCGTTCCCAACGGCCCCGTCCACGTCGTCAGCGCCGGCTGTACCGCGCGTTGCCGGATCGGTCGAGCTGCCCCGTTTCGTCGATCTGGTCAAGAACCAGGGCGGCGCGGTGGTCAACATCAGCGCCAGTTATGCCGCCGCCCGCCCGCCGATTCCGCCCGGCCATCCGCTGTATGAGTTCTTCCGCCGATTCGGCGGCGCGCCCGACGCGGGAGAGGCCGACACCGGCAGTGTCGGCTCGGGCTTCGTCATCAGTGCCGATGGCTACGTGCTGACCAACGCCCATGTGATCCAGGGCGCAAGCCGGGTCAAGGTGCGCCTGACCAACAAGCGCGAATATGAAGCCGCCGTGGTGGGCGCGGACCGCTATACCGACGTGGCGCTGCTCAAGATCGACGGGGCCGGCTTGCAGGCGGTGCGCCTGGGCGATCCGGCGGCCATGGAGCCGGGCGAGTGGGTGGCTGCGATCGGCTCGCCCTTCGGCTTCGACAACAGCGTCACCGTGGGCGTGGTCAGCGCCAAGGGCAGGTTGCTGCCCAATGGCAGTTACGTGCCGTTCATCCAGACCGATGTGGCGGTCAATCCCGGCAACTCGGGCGGGCCGCTGTTCGACACCCAGGGCAACGTGGTCGGCATCAATTCGCAGATCTACAGCCAGACCGGCGGCTACATGGGCATCTCGTTTGCGATCCCGATCGACATCGCCGTCAACATTGCGGATCAGCTGCGCCAGCACGGGCGCGTGGTGCGCGGGCGCATCGGCGTGCAGCTGCAAGAGCTCACCTACGACGTGGCCACCGCGCTGAATCTGAAAGAGCCGCGCGGCGCGCTGGTCACCGCGGTCGAACCGGGCGGGCCGGCGGACGAGGGCGGCATGCGTGCAGGCGATGTCATCCTGGGTATCGACGGCAACGCCGTAGCATCCACCGCCGACCTGGCCCGGCTGATCGGTGGAACCCGCCCCGGCACCGGCGTGACCGCGCAGGTATGGCGCAAGGGGCGTACCGTCGAGATGAAAGTGGTCGTCGCAGTGCAGCGCGCGATGGGCTGACGCCAGCGCGGGCATCGCCTTGGCCGATTGTTGTGTGCGCCGGCACGCATCTGAACTGAAACGGTATTTAGCGCGATTCGTCCTTTCATGTAATAATTAAGGTTACATGAGATGGTCGAAGCCGGGTGGCCGGCAGCCAACAGGAGAATTCCATGAACCATGACGTTATTATTGTCGGCGCCAGCTTCGCCGGCTTATCGGCTGCGATGCAGCTGGGCCGCGCGCGCAAGTCGGTGCTGCTGATCGACAGCGGCCTGCCGAGAAACCGCTATGCCGCCGCCGCGCACGGATTTCTGGGGCAGGACGGCAGGGCGCCATTCGACATTCTGGCCGAGGCGCGCCGCCAGCTGGGCGCATATCCGAGCGTGAGGTTCAGGACGGGCGTGGCGCGCCATGCCCGAGCGGTGCGCGGCGGCTTTGAAGTGCAGCTGGAAGACGACGGGCGGGAATGGGCGGCGCGCATCGTCTTGGCGACCGGCGTGCGCGACGAGCTGCCGCCTGTTCCCGGCATGCAGCAGCGCTGGGGTACGGGTGTGCTGCACTGCCCGTATTGCCACGGCTACGAGGTGGCCGACCAGCCGCTCGGCGTGCTGGCCACGATGGCGGCATCGGTCGAGCAAGCCATGCTGATCGCGGACTGGGGCCCGACGACGTATTTCACGCAGGGTCAGTTCGAGCCGGATGTCGAGCAGCTGGCGCTGTTGGCGGCGCGCGGGGTGCAGGTCGAGCGCGCGGCGGTGGTGGAATTGCTGGGGCCCGTGCCGGCGCTGGACGCGGTGCGGCTGGCCGACGGCCGTGTGCTCAAACTGGCCGCGCTGTTCACCGCGCCGCGCACGCACATGGCCAGTCCCTTGGCAGGGCAGCTCGGATGCGCATTCGAGGAGGGCATGACGGGGCCGTACATCCAGGTCGACGCCATGAAGCAGACCAGCGTGGAGGGCGTGTTCGCCGCCGGCGATGCTGCCGCGCCGATGGGCAACGCGACGCTGGCATCGGCGGCAGGCGTGATGGCCGGAGTGGCGTCGCACCGGTCGCTGATCGCCGGTTTAGGCAGCCATCAGGCGCCGCACCGGTGATGCGAAAAGCTGCGCCTGTCAGGCGCTGTTCATCAGGTTCTTGCGCAGCGCGTCGAGCTGGGCTTTGAGCTCGATGATCTGGTCGACTTCGCAGCCGCTGGCGCACAGCAGCTGGGGTGGGAACTTGGTTGCCTCCGCTTGCATGCGCCGGCCTTCGTCGGTGAGCGAAATGATCACCTGGCGCTCGTCGCTGGCGGCGCGGGCGCGGCTCAGCAGACCGGCTTGCTCCATGCGCTTGAGCAGCGGCGTCAGCGTGGCCGAGTCCAGAAACAGGCGTTCGCCGATCTCCGACACGGTCAGTTCGTTCTGCTCCCACAGCACCATCAGCACCAGGTACTGGGAATAAGTAATCCCCAGCCCGGCCAGCATCTTGCGGTACAGCTTGCTCATGGCCAGCGATGTCGAGTACAGCGAGAAACACAGCTGCCCGTCGAGCTTGGGGATGTCGGAAGAGAGCGTTTGCGTCGAGGGGGTCTGATTGGTATCCATCGAGCCATTATAGATAGCATGCGATTCAATAGCAACCGATTTCCATGGATGAGGCTGGGGTGTGCGGCGCTCATGCCAGGCGCCGATCCTGCGGTTGCGCGGTGCGGGTACCGGCTCCTCTCAACAGGCGTGTGCAATAATCTGCCTGACATGAAACGAGACAGCAAACTATCCTCCATCCTGCACCTGCTGCTGCACATGGCCCATTCCGACCGCGCGCTCACGTCCGAGCAGCTTGCCGGCTATCTGGACACCAACCCGGTGTTGGTGCGCCGCACCTTGGCGGGACTGCGCGAACGCGGCTACGTGACGTCGGTCAAGGGCCACGGGGGTGGCTGGGCCATTGCCTGCGACATGGGCATGGTGACCCTGGGCGACGTGTATGAAGCGGTCGGTTCGCCCACCGTGTTCAGCATGGGCAACCGTACCGAGTCGCCCGATTGCCTGGTCGAGCAGGTTGTCAATCAGGCGCTGGGCGACGCGTTCGCCGAAGCCGAGGCATTGCTGATCAAGCGCCTGTACGGCGTGACGCTCAAGGAATTGTCCGAGCGCTTCAGCACGCGCTTGCGCCAGCATCCTTGTGCGCTGCATCCCCACGCGTAAATCCGTCCGCCATCACCGCGTCGGTCACGGCGCGACCTCGCGCGCTGGCGGAGCCGATTGACGCGTCAATTGCACGCCCACGATCACCAGCAGCAGCGCAGGACCCATGCGCAGCCAGGCGCCATCGGGAATCGCGCCGGCCAGCGCCAGGCACAGGGTCGACAGAATCGGCGTCAGATACGACAGCGAGCCGATGGTGCTCGCGCTGCCCAGCCGCATGGCGCGGTCCCACAGCACGAACGACAGTCCCAGGCAGCCGATGCCGATGCCGACGATCCAGGCCAGCTCGCTCGCGGACGGCGTGTAGGGCGCCTCGAACAGGAAGTGGGCGACAAAGGCGAGCAGGCCGGCGCCCAGGCAAAAGCCGCCCGTGGCCCACGACGAGAACGGCGCCATGCCGCGCGGGCCGATGGAGTACGCGGCCCAGGTGAGGGCGGCGACCAGCGCGAGCGCATAGCCGAACAGGTGTGTGGTCGAGAAGGTGGACGCCGAGGGCGCGATGGCCACCACGCAGCCGGCGAAGGCGACCGCGCATCCCAGCATTTGCAGCGGCCGCAGCGCGCCGGCCTTGCTGCGGCGCGCGGCCAGCAGCACGATCAGCATGGGCCACAGATAGTTGACCAGATTCGCCTCCGCGATGGGGGCGAAGCGAAACGCCGCCACCAGGCATACGTGATAGATGAACAGACTTGCCGTGCCGAAGGCGAAGGTGGACGCCGGTACGCGCCAGTCGCGCCACTTGTGCAGGCTGCCCAGGCTGCCGAAGCACAGCACGGCGCCGGTCAGGTACAGCGGCGGCGCATTGCCGGCGTAACGCACCAGCGTGGCGAACACGGCCCACAGCATGATGGCGCCCAGGGCGCAGGCCCACGCGGTGCGGCTCACGGGGTGCTCCGGCGGGCGAGGGGAGAGTCAGTGAAGCGCTGGAGGAAGCTTAAAATAGGTAGAGTCATTTAATCGATGAAGGGTGCTGGTGCAACGCGGTGAAGCAAGAAAATTGCAGCCCGCATGGTAATAGGGCACCACTGCCTTCAGCAAGGAATAAAACCCTGCGGATGATGACATCAGTGAATCTCGTGGCGTCGATAGCAGATAGCCCCAAGTGCTAATTGCAGCAACGGGATTCACTGGGTTGATTCGTGTCGTCGCGTGCACGCGCCCGCTCAATCACTCAACTGCAAAGCCACATACAGCAAAAACCGGTCATCCGTGTCCGCCAGATCCAGCCCGGTCAGGTCGCCGATTTTCTGCAGCCGGTAATCGAGCGTATTGCGGTGAATCTGCAAGGCCTGCGCCGTCGCGCCGGGATGACTGTGGTGGGCGAACCACGCGGTAACCGTCGCCATCAGGGTGCCGCTCTTGCGGTCGGCGGCGCGCAGGCGGGCCAGCGGCTGGCGCAGCTGCTCGGCCTGCCAGCCGGATTTCAGGCCCGACAGAAGCACTGGCAGACTCAGGTCGAAGTACGAGAACATCTCGCCATCCGGCTTCTTCAGCTTACCCACACGTGCCGTTTCGCGCGCCGACGCATACGACGCGGCCGCGCCATCCAGACCGGGCAGGGCGATCCCCATCGCCAGCGTGGCCGGGAATGGCAACGCCTCCCGCACCACCGCATGCAGTTCTGCCAAACGCTGGCGTGCCTGGGCCGCGCGCTTGGCCGGTGCGCCGGCCATATCGAACGGCGCCAGCATGGCCAATTCGCCCGGCGAGATGACAGCCGTCAGCAGATCGGGCCAGCGCAGCGCTAGTTCCGATTGCACCTGCTGGAGAGCGGCCAGTACCAGTTCCACGCGCTCGCACCGTTCATCCATCGCAGGCACCTGTGCCACCACCATGGCGCGGGGCCTGCCCAGGTCGACGCCCAGCCGCGCTGCCCACGCGGCCATGCTCTCCTCGGACACCCCGCTGCCGTACACCAGCTGGACGACGAACTCTTCGCGATAGCGTTTTTCGCGCTGCAGCTCCCCGATCAGTTGCGCCTGCTCCAGGATCATCTCTGCCGTTAACCGGACCAGCGCACCGAACTGGCGCACCTGGTCCGGCTGGCCGGTCAGGCCTACCACGCCGCATACCTCGCCGCGTACCGTCAGCAGCAGGTTGATGCCCGGCTTGGCGCCCTGCAGGCCGGCCATGTCGGGCGCGTCGACTTCGACGGTGGCGCGCCGGGTCAAGGCCAGCTGTGCGCCGGAATGCACGCTGCCGACGCGCTCGGGGCTGCCGCTGGCAATGATGACGCCGCGCTCGTCCATCACGTTGACGCTGAATGGAATGATGGCCATGGTGCGCTCGACAATGGCGCGGGCCAGGGAAGGATCAACGGTCAGCATGGGAGCTTTCTTGGGCGATTGCACAATTATGCAGTAATTTATTTGTCGAAGCTGGTGCGCTTGCACGATGTGCGTGCGCCGAAGCGATTGTACGATGCTTGGGTCAGATATTAAAAACACATACCGACATCACCATTCAGGAGACCAGCATGACCACTTCCGCCACCGGCCTGGGCGAGGGCGCCGCATCGACGCAGGCGTCCCTCGGCCGCGCTTACACCAAAGTCACGCTGCACCTTATCCCGTTCATCTTCATCTGCTACCTGTTCAACTACCTGGACCGGGTCAACGTCGGCTTCGCCAAGCTGCAGATGCTCGACGCGCTGAACTGGAGCGAGACCGTCTACGGCCTGGGCGCGGGCATCTTCTTCATCGGCTATGTGCTCAGCGGCGTGCCCAGCAATCTGCTGCTGCAGCGCCTGGGCGCGCGCAAGGTCATCGGCACCTTGATGATCGCCTGGGGTTGCGCCTCGGCCGCGCTGATGTTCGTCACCACGCCGCTGGAGTTCTATTCGCTGCGCTTCATCACGGGCGTCTTCGAAGCGGGCTTTTTCCCCGGCATCGTGCTGTACTTCACCAAGTGGTATCCGGCTTCGCGCCGGGGCCGCATCATGGGCCTGTTCATGTCGGCCATCCCCATCTCCGGCCTGCTGGGCAGCCCCCTGTCGGGCTGGATGATGCACTCGTTCGCCGGCCAGAGCGGCATGGCCGGCTGGCAGTGGATGTTCCTGTTGCAGGGCATTCCCACGGTGCTCCTGGGCGTGACCGCGTACCTGCTGCTGAACGACAGTATCGCCGAGGCCAAGTGGCTCACCGACGCCGAAAAACAGATGCTGCAAAAGGAGCTGGACGACGATGAGCGCAGCCGCCGCGCCTCGGCCACCATGTCCGAAACTTTCGCCAGCGTGCTGCGCAACAAAACCGTGTGGATGCTGGGCCTGATCTACTTCTGCATCCAGATGGGGGTGTACGCGATTAACTTCTGGCTGCCCACCATCGTCAAATCGCTGGGCTTTCCCGACCCTGTCACGGTGGGCTGGATCAGCGCGATTCCCTACCTGTTCGCCAGCGTCTTCATGATCTGGATCGGACGCTCGGCCGATGCGCGCAAGGAGCGCCGCTGGCACTTGAGCGGTCCGCTGCTGATGGGCTTGTGCGGCCTGATGCTGGCCACCCAGTCGGGCGGCAATGCCGTCATCGCCATCATCGGCCTGACGCTGGCGACCATGGGCGCGCTATCGAGCCTGCCGATGTTCTGGCCCCTGCCCGCGGCCTTCCTTGGCAGCGCGGGCGCGGCCGGCGGTCTGGCGCTGATCAATTCGCTGGGCCAGATCGCCGGTTTTATCAGCCCGTTCCTGGTCGGCTGGATCAAGGACACCACAGGCAGCACCGATATCGCGCTGTGGATCCTGGCGGCGGTGATGCTGCTGGCCGCCATCCTGGTGCTGCGCGTACCAGCCAAAGTCGTCAACCGCTAGTCTAACGAGCCGGAGCCATACACCATGTCTATCTCTATTCCTGCAGCGTCGGTATCGGCCGGGGCAGCCGACCATTCCGCAGCGCCTCAGGCGCAGCCGCGGCCCGACCCGCGCGCCCTGCTGCGCCAGATGTTCGATGCCGCAGTGGCGTCGGCCCAACCGGCGCTGTGCGTGCCGTCCCACTTGCCGGCCGCGCCGGCCGGGCGGCTGATCGTCATCGGCGCCGGCAAGGCGTCGGCGGCGATGGCGCGGGCGGTCGAGCAGCACTGGCCGGGACCGTTGTCCGGGCTGGTGGTGACGCGCTACGGTTACCGGGTGCCGTGCGAACGCATCGAGATCGCCGAAGCGGCCCATCCGGTGCCCGACGCGGCGGGCATGGCGGCCGCGCGCCGCATCCAGTCGCTCGTCACAGGCCTGACCTCGGACGACACCGTACTGTGTCTGATTTCCGGCGGCGGTTCGGCCTTGCTGGCGCTGCCGCTGGACGGCATCACGCTGGAAGACAAGCAGGCCGTGGGCACCGCGCTGCTGTCGTCGGGCGCCAGCATCACTGAAATGAATTGCGTGCGGCGCCATCTGTCGGCGCTCAAAGGCGGGCGTCTGGCCGCTGCCTGTTATCCGGCCAAGGTGGTGACGCTGCTCATTTCCGATGTGCCGGGCGACCATCCGTGCGACATCGCCTCCGGTCCCACGGTAGCCGATCCCACCACCTGCGCCGACGCGCTGGAGATCGTCAAGCGCTACCGTATCGCGCTGCCCGAGGCGGTCAGGCAGGTGCTGGAAAGCGGCGCGGGAGAGTCGGTCAAGCCGGGCGACGCACGGATCGAGGGCGTGCAGACCCACATCGTGGCCGCGCCGCAGATGGCGCTGGAAGCGGCTGCCGGGGTGGCGCGCGCCGCCGGCATTACGCCGTACATTCTGGGCGACAGCCTGGAA